>DATNQN010000104.1 GCA_036703985.1 Leptolyngbyaceae cyanobacterium | reverse complement strand
GATGCTGATGGACTGACGGGAGCGAGCATCAACTATCAGTGGCAAAAGTTGGTGAATGGAACTTGGAGCAATATTAGCGGAGCCACTAACCAAACGCTGAACTTGGACAATACTTTGCTAGGACAGCAGATTCGGGTGAATACGGTTTATACAGACGTTCTGGGGGGCAGCGAAAACATCTTTAGTCCTGCTTCTAACCCGATCTCTGACACCCTGCCTGCTCAAACCTTCTTCACTCCAACAGTTACCCCTGTTAATCCTAATTTTACAGATGGAATTGGAGTTGATTATGAATTAGGAATGAGGTTTACCCCGCTCACTGGTGGTTATGTCCATGCAATTCGTTACTACAAATCACCTAGCGAAACCGGAACGCACGTTGGAAGAATTTGGTCTTCAACAGGTCAACTGCTTGCCAGTGTTAATTTCACCAATGAAACAGCGTCGGGTTGGCAAGAACAAGTCTTGGCAACTCCCTTAACCATTGCAGCTAATCAGACTTACGTTGTCTCGGTCAATGCTAATAGTTACTACGCTTCTAGTACTGGCGGATTTGCCAATCCAATTACCAATGGCAGTATCAGTACGGGGGTGGGAGCAGGGGTATACAACGAAACGGTAGCTGTATTCCCGAATGCCTCTTACCAAAATGAGAACTACTACCGCGATATTGTCTTTACACCCGCCAATAATCATCCTGGTAGCGCAACCATTAGTGGAACTGTTCAAGAAGACCAAATTGTTACCGCAAACGTTGTTGATACCGATGGCGCGAACGGTGCAGCGATTGCCTATCAGTGGCAGCAATTAGAGAACAATACCTGGAGCGATATTGCTGGAGCTACTAAGCAGACTTTCACCTTGGGCGATAGACAAGTGGCTAAACAAGTGCGGGTGAAAGCAACTTATACCGATGCCTTGGGGGTCGGTGAAACGGTCTTCAGCAACCCTACATCTGCTGTAATCAACGTCAATGACCAAAGTCTATCTATTTTGAGAGGCAGTGCTACGGTTGGTCAGAGCTTAATCGCAGGCATTCTTGATGATGATGGGCTGGGAGCGACGATTAACTACCAATGGCAACAATTGGAGAGTGGTAGCTGGAATAATATTGCAGGAGCGACCAGCCAGACCTTCACATTGACGAACGCTCAGATAAACAAGCAAGTACGAGCAACGGCAACTTATACTGATGGAAACAATACATTTGAAAGCGTCGCTACTTCTGGGACAACTGTAGCTGCTCTCAATCCGATCGTGGTAGAAAATCAAAAACAAGGTACAACAGCTTGGCAAATCGCTAATTTGGCTGCCAATAATGAAATTGCCGGGTATGCCGGAGCAACTAGCGTGAATCAAGGTGAAGTTCTGCCAATTAAGGTTTCTCTAGCCCAGCCTGGACAATATAAGATTGATGTCTATCGATTGGGCTATTACGGCGGGGCGGGAGGACGACTAATCACCAGTAGTGGTTTACTCAATGGTACTACTCAGTCCGGGCCGATCTTCGATCCAAACACGCGGCTGGTTGAGTATAACTGGAATACTTCCTACAATTTGCAGGTGGGCAATGACTGGACAAGTGGCCTCTACATTGCTGAGATGACAGATATCAGAACTGGGAAAGAATCTCAAGTGTGGTTTGCGGTGCGTGATGACGATCGTCCAGCCGATTTAGGGTTCCAGGCTAGCTTTACTACTTATGAAGCTTACAACAATTACGGTGGTTACAGCACTTACACCTCCAATAGTATTGGTGAGCAACGGGCGTTTAAAGTTTCCTTCAATCGGCCAATGGCTCCTACCCATCAAGGTTCACTTAATAATGATGGGTACAACATCAACAATATGATCGCGTGGGAATACAACATGGTGGCATGGCTTGAATCTCAGGGCTATGATGTCTCCTATTACACTAACCTTGATGTTCATACCAATCCTCTACAGTTGTTTTCGCAAAAAACATTTCTATCAGTTGGCCATGATGAGTACTGGTCGATGGAAATGTTCGATAACATAGAGAAAGCCCGGGACAACGGTATTAACCTTGGCTTCTTCTCTGCTAATACAGCTTACTGGCGAGTCCGATTTGAACCATCCAGCACTGGAGAGCCAAACCGCGTGATGGTTTCTTATAAGAGTAATTGGGCACTCGACCCAGTTGCACAAAATGACATTTCTCAGGCTACAACGGTGTTCCGCAGTCCCGAACTCAATCGACCAGAAAATTCACTATTGGGTGTAGCATACATTGGTAACACCGGTAGTGGCGACTCCACTGGAGGATTTGACTGGGTGGTTAGCAACAGTTCAGATCCTTATTATGCACACACTGGACTCAAAAATGGTGATATCCTTACAGGTCTTGTGGGATACGAGTGGGATGCAGTTCTAAATAATGGCTTTAGTCCATCTGGTTTGGTTGTTCTGTCACAATCCCCTGTTACTCCACAAGGATCTCTGCCGCTACTTCCTCCGGGAACCAACCTCTATATTTCTAATGGGGTTCGTTACACTGCGCCCAGCGGTGCGAAAGTATTCTCTACTGGTACTATCCAATGGCCTTGGGGATTATATGGCACCAGCCGAACCGATCCTCGTGTTAAGCAAATTACAGCGAATGTTCTGGCAGATATGGGGGCTAAACCTCAAACTCCAAGTGCTGGTCTGATTGTTTAACAAAATTTCAACTGTGAGAGCCAACTTATAAGGATTTGGCTCTCACAAAGTCTAAAAGTCTAAATCAGCAGTTAGTAGACATTTAACCACCAATTTGTATGGAAAACGCTACTAAGCCAAAGCTTGTATTTTTTCAGTTTAAGCATGACCAAACTTTACGTGAATTCATTTTGCTGCATAGGCAACAACATATTAAATGTTTATTAGAATTCTTTGATGTAACTGTTATTAATGAAGATTGTGATTATGAGGAAGTTTGCGATCGCTATCAACCGGATCTTGCACTTTTTGAAAGTGGTGTTAACTATAAATCTATTCATAGACTGGATATAAAAAACACTAGCGCTTACCCCAAAATACCTAAACTAGGATTGCATAATGGAGACTCCTGGTGTGAAGCGCGATCGGGGTTCTTATCAGATATGGAATGTTGGGGTATAGAAACTTTTTTCTCTATCTGCACTACTACTGCTGAGTACACTCCAGAAATTGCCGAGAATTTATTTGTTTGGCCAAATTTTATCGATCCGGATATATATAAAGATTATCATCAGCCTAAAAATATCCCAGTACTGATGACGGGGTACTCACATTCGCTGTATCCTTGGCGGCAAAATATCACTAAAATTATTACTAGCCATTATCCTTCACTGATTTGCCCACACCCAACTTATGTTAAGGATTCAGGGACTCCCAGAGGAATATATGGTGAACAGTATGCCCGCACGATCAATGCTTCTTGGTTTGTCCCATCATGCGGTACGATCGCCAGGGAAGTAGTTCGCAAACACTTGGAGATCCCTGCCTCTAAATCCTGTCTTCTTACAGAGAAGACTGCTAGTATTGAAGCCGCTGGATTCATTGATATGCAAAATTGCGTGTTTGCCGATGGCACAAATGTATTGGATAAACTTGACTATCTATTTCAAAATTTAGATGAGTTAGAAAAAATTATTGATGCTGGTTATAAGCTTGTCCATTCTCGGCATACTTTGAAGCATCGGGATCAAATATTACAATGGTTTAAACTTTATAAGAACCTTCAAGAAGATCAAAAAATTATTCAATCCAATCCATTTGAACCACTTTGTATTGTAGGAAAATTATCTGATTCTCAAAATAAACATATCATTTGTGATGGATTAATTCTCGATCTTTTACGTCGAGGAGATGAAAAATTATGGGCAGGTAAATATGAAGAAGCAGAAGCTTTATATTTTCAATGCAATGTTCATATATCCTGGATGCCCGAACCTAAACTGAGACTAGCGCTATGTTACCTTTATAGAGGAGATCCAGCACAAGCGCTTGATTGGATTTGGCAGCCAATTAGATATACGCTTGAAGAATATAGGGCTAAAGAACCCGATCCAGTAGAGTGGGCTTATTATATCATTATCTTACTTTGCCAAGGAAATTTAGATGCTGCTAATCAACATTGCCAACAATTTCCTTCTCTTAACCACCCTGAGCTTGAACGCACTCGATTAGCGATCGAGATTTTGAGGAATGAAAAAAATCAACATAGTTCACAGATAAACTGTAAACTGAAAGTTCGCTATAGCGTTCACCAACTGCCCGATCGCAGTTTCAGTGAGTGGATAGATCGTCTTTGTCTAATGCTGGGAGCTAGTGGGCAATTTAATTTTTCAAAAAAGTTGAAAAAATCCGTTTTTACTGAAGACAAAGATTTCAGTCGAATCAATTTCTTAACCCAACAATTAAAACTAGATTTGGCATCGCGTCGCTATAGATTAAGTGAATTCATCAAATCAAATTTAAAAACCTTTATTCGCCAGACAAGTATCCGAAAAACTTTAGTTTACCTGGAAAAATTATCGAGGAATTCGGTGTAACATAATAAGAATAGAAGATAGCGGCAAGCACACTAAACTTTTATTCTAAGGTGATAGTTCAGTAGAATGAAAATAGCCTTTATTAGCTACGAATACCCTCCCGATACTGCTTATGGTGGTATTGCTACCTATATCCATCAAGCTGCCAGAATGATGTACCAAAGAGGACATCATGTGGAAGTATTTACAAGTAGTTCTAATCGATGTGCTACTGAAAACGAAGATGGTATAGTAACCCATCGAATTGATGAGAACGATCGGCAAATTTTTCCAGAGCGAATTGGGAAAATTTTTGCTGAACGGCATAGGGCAGTAGAGTTTGATGTGATTGAGGGGCCAGAACTTTCTGGAGATGCAAGAGAGGCGGTGAGGCTTTTTCCTGATATCCCACTCGTAGTTAAGCTCCATACACCATCATTTTTTATCTATCAGCTTAATGGTTATGGAGTTCCTTTTTTGACCAAAGTACGTAGAGAAATTGGGGCGATACGCAGAGGACTGAGCGATCGCAGATATTGGTTTTATAATCCGAAAAATGACATTGAATGCAGCCATACTTTGGATGCTGATGACATTACAACGCCATGCAAGGATTTGGGTAATAGAGCGATCGAGGCATGGGGGTTAGATGCAGAAAAAGTATCTCTTGTTCCCAATCCCTATACACCTATGGAAAAAATTTTGAAGATTTCCACTGACACACAGACTAATATTGTAACCTATATAGGACGCCTAGAAATCCGAAAAGGAATTTTAGACTTAGCCAGAGCAATTCCGTTAATTCTACAGCAAAAACCCAACACTAAATTTCGCTTGGTGGGTCGTCCAGATATGTCGCCGAAGGCTGGCTTTTCTGATATGCGTAAGTATTTAGAACATAAGTTGCGAGACTATACTCAATCTATAGAATTTACTGGTGCTGTACCTCCTGATGGTATTCCTTCTGTCTTAGCTAATACTGATATCTGTGTTTTTCCTAGCCTTTGGGAAAACTTTCCTAATGTTTGTCTGGAAGCAATGGCAGCTGCTCGTGGTGTGATTGGTAGTAGTGCGGGTGGCATGGCTGAAATGCTTGATAATGGTAAGGTTGGACGGTTAGTTCCACCTCGTAGCCCCCAGAAAATTGCGGCAGCAGCGATCGAATTATTGGAAAATCCAGCATTAAGGATAAGCTTAGGGCAAGCGGCTCGCGATCGCTTACTAAGTGAATATAACTTAGATCGAATAGGCACTTTGCAAGAAGCTAGCTACAGTCGCGCGATCGCACGAAGACGCTCTATTGGCTCTCGGCATATAAGCGCTTGATGAAAATTACTCCCAATTACCATAACTATTTTTCATTTATGAAAACAGCCATCAGCGTTATTATTTGTACTCATAATCCCCGGCGGGATTATATCGAGAGAGTTCTCACTGCACTGAAGTCTCAAACTTTATCAATGGAACAATGGGAACTATTGTTAATTGATAATGCCAGCCAAGAATTACTTTCTACCGAAATCGATCTGAGTTGGCATCAGAATGGTCATCACGTTCGAGAAGAACAACTAGGTTTAACTCCGGCTAGATTACGTGGAATTAAGGAAGCAACCTCTGAAACATTGGTATTTGTTGATGATGATAATGTCCTAGCTCCAAATTATTTAGAAGAAGCCCTGAAAATTAGTCAAAACTGGCCAATGTTGGGGGCTTGGGGAGGGCAAATTATGCCTGAGTTTGAGGAAGAGCCCCCAAGTTGGACAAAGCCTTACTGGTGGCTGTTAGCTATTCGAGAATTTGACCGAGATTTGTGGTCTAATTTAGCCGATCAATATCAAACAACTCCTTGTGGTGCGGGTCTTTGTCTGCGAAAAGTTGTGGCTGAAAAATATGCTGAACTCGTTTACGCCCAGCCAGAAAGGGCTGGTATGGATCGCAAAGGTAAATTATTAACTTGTGCTGGAGATATGGATATGGCATTTGTAGCTTGCGATCTGAATTTGGGTACAGGTCAATTTACAGCTTTGAAACTAACTCACTTGATGCCTCCTAACCGTTTGCAAGAAGATTACCTACTTAAATTACGGGAAGGAGAGAGCTATTCTACTATTTTATTGAAATTCTTTCGAGGCAAAATTCCTCCTAAAAAGCCTTGGTTTATTGAATTACTACGTTACTCTCGACGGTGGCTGATGGAGCCAAGAAAACGTCGATTTTATGATGCTACTGAAAGAGGTATTACTCTGGCAAAGGCAGAAATTTATAGAAATCTGGAATCGAAATGTTAAGGATACAAAAGAGGGCCGATCGAGCTTGGATATATCAAGATTACTCATGGCGTTTAACGGCTACAATAAATGACACAAAAACTAAGATTAACTGGCATAGATTTATTTCGAGTTTTTGCCATTTATGGCGTTATTCTTCTTCACTCAGATGAAGGAATGACTAACTATCCTGTAGGCTGGAAAGAAATTTTACAGTTTTCTAGTTTTGCTGTACCGTTTTTTTTAGCAACCTCTTTCTACTTGACGTTTAACAAGGTTTATAAAGCTGGTGGGCAGTATTTTTTAAAAGAGAGATTAGCACGTCTTTTGGTTCCTTATTTTGTTTGGACTGGATTGTATATAGTTTACAAAGTATTGAAATACTTACTGCAAAATGAAATGAATAATGTGACTCAACTTTTTCGAGATCCAGTTGGCTTAATTTTGTTTGGTGGGGCAGCATTTCAACTTTACTTTTTACCCCTTTTGGTGGCCGGAACTATTATAATTAAACCGCTGACATTTCTGATAAAAAATCGAGCGAAGAATAAATTTTTAATAGTATTATTTGTAGCAAGTTTAATACTTTATGAAGTACTTATATATTCTGGTAATTCATTCCAGATTGCGACAGGAAGTGCTTTTGAAGGGTTGCTTAACGCTCCAGCATTCTCAAACTTACAATATAATAATCCAGTGAGCCGGATAATTCTGACAGAAATAGCTTTGATAATAAGATGTTTGCCATATATTTTTATGGCAATGATATTGAGTAAAGTCGAATTAGAAAATTTGTTGCATAAAAATGGTAAAATAATTGTCACTATCTTATGGGTATTGTCATTTCTCATAATCAATACTTTTGCCGGATATTTTTTGCCGCTTTCTATATATGAATTGACTCAAGGTTTTACTGCATTGATGGCAGGTATAAGCCTCTCAAATCACCTGAAAGCCAATAAAATTATTAGTAGCTTGAGTTTTTGTTCTTTCGGCATATATCTGGTTCATCTTTTATTTGTGGAAATTTTCCAAACGGTGGAAGCCAGGTTTTATTCTGGTGGTATGTTTCGCCTTTCTACTCCCAATCTATTAATTTTTTCACTGCTAATTTTGGCGCTTAGTTGGATGGCGACAGATATTATTATGAAGAAAAAATCAATCGCAAAAATATTGTTTGGTGTTTGAAGTATTAAATTAATTTATTCTGGGTTATGAAAATTTTACATTTGAGTACTTCTGATATTGAAGGGGGAGCAGCGCGAGCAGCCTATCGATTGCACCGAGGTTTGCAAAATGTTGGTGAAACTTCTCAGATGTTGGTAAGAGCCAAGTCTAGTGTCGATCGCACTGCGATCGCAGAAAAAAGTATCCTGACTAAGCTAGGGCCACTTTCATCTGGTTTACCATTAAAATTTTACCCGAATCGCGATCGCACGATGTTCTCTTCGCAATGGTTTCCAGATGCGATCGCGCCCAAAGTCAAGCAAATCAACCCAGATATCATCAATTTACATTGGATTTGTAACGGATTTTTGCAAATCGAAACCCTTACCAAGCTCAAAAAACCCTTAATTTGGACGCTCCACGATATGTGGACATTCACGGGGGGATGTCATTATGGGGGAGAATGCGATCGCTACACAAATTCCTGTGGTGCTTGTCCGCAATTGAAAAGTAACCAAAATCAGGATTTATCTCATTGGATATGGCAACGTAAAAATCGAGCCTGGAAAAATTTGAATTTAACCATTGTTAGTCCGAGCAATTGGTTAGCTGAATGTGCTAAATCAAGTTCTTTGTTCCAGAATTTGCGAGTAGAAGTAATTCCCCACGGACTCGATTTAGAAAAGTATAAAACAGTAGAGAAACAAATAGCGCGAAAAATATTAAATTTGCCCCCAAATAAACAACTTATTCTTTTTGGAGCATCTCCGGGAACTACTAGCGATCGAAGAAAAGGTTTTTATTTGCTTCAACCCGCTTTACAAAACCTGCTCCAGTCTGGTTGGCAAAATCGAATCGAATTAGTAATTTTCGGAGATTCTCAACCTGAGAATCCGATTGAATTAGGTTTTAAAACTCACTATTTAGGTCAATTCCATGACGACATTTCTCTAGCACTTGTTTATTCAGCGGTTGATGTCATGGTTGTACCATCAATTCAGGAAGCTTTTGGCCAAACCGCATCGGAATCCTTAGCTTGTGCTACACCAGTGGTAGCATTTGCTGCGACTGGACTAAAGGATATCGTTGAGCATCAACAAGACGGCTATTTAGCTAAACCCTTTGAAATAGAGGATTTATCTCGCGGAATTGTTTGGGTACTTGAAGATAGAGAGCGTCACCAAAAACTGTGTAGTAGCGCTCGTGAGAAGGCTGAGCGAGAATTCAGCCTAGAACTACAAGCTCGTCGCTACCTATCTATTTTTAGAGAACTTTTGAATCAAAATTAAAAGGTTATTTTTTTATTCTCTATTCCTTAAAAAATGGGTTAACATAAATCTAATTTTGCCAATTTTTTGAAACCAAATAATCTGAGTAGAAGTTAAAACTATCTTCACGTAAAACTTAAATTCTTCCTTAGTTGGATTGGGAATAGTTCTAAATTCGATGGGTGCAAAACCTGCTAAATCAGAACTATAGTTTAGCTTAGTTCGGATATGTTCAAATAGACGATTTATGTTTAGCGATCTTTGGTAGAAATAGGAAATATTTTCTTTGTTTTTGATTTCTTTGATTACATAGTTATTTCCATGCAATCTCCGACGGACTAAAGGTTTAGCCATATAAAACCTTCTAGCTCCGACTAATGCTGCACCCCACAGCAGGCAATCATCTGCCCTACCTCGCCAATCTTCCAAAAAGGGAAGGGGTAAAAATTTGCCAGCCGTTTTTCGAGTCATTGAAATTGTGGATGTGATCGCTCCTATCCATTTAGGGGAATAAAGAGTTAAAACTACTGAGTAACCTAAATCGCGATCGCGATCGTACTGCTTAAATACGCCGATAGAATCATGTTTAGGTCGTGAGGATTCACCGCTCGACTCCGCAAAGTTCTCATAAGCACAAAATAAAAAATCACAATTTTGATTGTTTTTGTAAAAATTTAAAGCTTCTTCCAGGTAAGTATCTTGATAAAGATCGTCGGAATCTAGAAAAAATATAATGTCGCCAGTTGCAGCTAAGTACCCTTCATTAAAAGCCGAAAGTTGACCTTCATTCTTTTGTTTTAATATCAATTTAATTTGCGGATTATCCGAAAAATTTTCTTTTATTAACTGTACGGATTGGTCTGTAGAGCAATCGTCAACAATAATAATTTCATCAAATTTAACAGATTGATCGATCGCTGTTTTAACTGCATCTACAACAAAGCTGCCATAATTATAATTATTAATAATACAACTTGTCTTCATTTATTTTTTTCCTTTTTAAAATTTGGTTAAATTATGTAGTTAATTCTATATTTATACACCTAAAATAACTCCTCGTATTGTAATAAATTGTTTTCTAATAATTTCTCCGAATTTTTTCATAAAATGCACAACTAAATTTGGATCGGAGATCGTCTTGTACCCCGCTTCTAACCATTTTTTATCTTTGATGCTTTGAATAGTACTACTGTAGGCCAACTCTTGATTAATTTTGATTAGATTTTTTTCGATCGCAGAGCAAATAATAGGATGATTTCGCACGGATTTATTTTGTAAAACATACAAGTAAGCTTGGCGGCTTTTTTCTAACCGTTCTATGCGATCTACGGTAGAAGTAGCACCTTGATGATAACGACGATAGAAGTAATATGGTTCTGGGGTAATTACGAACTTCGCACCTTTCAAAAGGCACATCAAATAGAAACTAAAATCTTCGATATAATGTAAATCCTCATCATATTTAAGGTTATTTTTCAATAAAAAATTGCGGTTGAATAAAGGTTTAGCTAATCCAAGATGAGGACTTATGCTTGCAGGCTTCATATTCAATTCAACGAAAGTTAGCGTATCGATGAACTTCACTTGATTAAAATTCTCTTTATCTACGCAAAGAAGAGTTGAACTTGGTTCGATCGCATCATACTCAACAAAGTATAAATCATCGGCAATTATATCCACATTTTCTGCGCTAGCAACTTGCAAAAGTTTTTCTACTCTCTCCGGTGCATACCAATCATCTGCATCTAGGATGGCAACCCATTCACCCCTCGCCTCTGTCAGCGCTCGGTTGCGTGAATAACTTACCCCACGGTTGTCTTGATTAATTATCAATCTTAGTCGCGGGTCAGAAAAGCTCTTAACTATTTCTACTGTACTATCGGTAGAACCATCATCTACTACGATCGCTTCAATAGATTTTTCCGTCTGCTCTAATACAGACTCTATGGCTTTGGCAATGTACTTTTCAGCGTTGTAAGCAGGAATAATAACGGATATTTTGGGAATCATAATTTTTATTATTATTTAACAAATTTTAGGTATTTTAGTTAGACCTTTTAAAAGGTTGTAAGCATTCTTAATGCTTAAGCAATGTCCAGAAGTTCCAGATATTGTTTAGTTACATATTCCAGGCTAAACGGTTGAAGCCAAACCGAATCAATTTTTCTTTGTTTACCATTGATTACCTCCAAAATGGCATCTGCCATTGCTTTGCTGTCACCGACTGGAACCAAAGGCCCATATTTACCACCATCTAAAATTTCCGCAGGGCCACTTTTGCAATCTGTAGAGACAACCGCAGTACCTACAGCCATCGCCTCAATTAGCACGGTGGGCAAACCCTCCCAAACTGAAGACAAAACGAATACAGCAGAGCGAGCCATATAAGCATAGGGATTTTCGACGTATCCAGGTATAGCAACATCCTCCTCTAACCCCAGTTCCTGCACTAAAGATTCGATCTGAGGTCGATCTGAACCCGACCCTAAAATCATTAGTCGTGCTTTTTGCAGTTTTCTCACATCCGCAAATGCACGAATCAGAGTGGGAAAATCCTTTTGAGCTACCAGCCTACCTACACCGAGTACTACTGGTGGCTCGCCAGTTGCAAACCAAGGATGCTCAATGGGAGCCTTTGCCTTTTCTAAAAGTTCAGGAGTGATTACCGGATTATAAATTACTCGAATCCGTTCTGGGGGAATGCCAGATACGTCAGCAATCTTCTCAGCTACTCCATCTGAAACAGCAACAATCTCATCTGCCCAAGGGTAAAATAGGCGAACCAAGGAATCGGCACGATAAGGTGCTAAACCAAAAAAGGCTAAAGGTGTCTTGATTGAGGGACGTTGTTGCGCTGAAATGTCGTTGTGAACTTGCACAACTACTTTTGTGGATACTCCAGAGAATCGCCTAGCTAACAGGGCTATTTCATCGTTATAATGCGTGTTTGATATCAATGCTATGGGTTGTTCTTGTTGTAAATAACGCCATACCCAAGAAATACTCGATCGTAATCGAGGAGATCCCATATCTACAATTCTTATTTCTGATGGCACTTCTTCTAAAAAAGCTCCAGCTAATCTTTGAACTACTAAATCTACATTTAAACCTTGCTTTACGAGACTGCCAGCTAAGTTAACTACTGACCTTTGGACGCCACCCCAATTAAGATTGGGCAATAAAAAGCTTACAATTTTATTATTTGTTGCCATATATATTGTAATAATCGTAATTTTTAGCGGGAATAATTACACTTACATTTGGATAAATTTCAAGCATTTTTTACCTCTTACTAAAATTTGTGACTTTATCAAAATATTTTTTCGTTGCAGTTTCTAATCCAAACTGCTCAAGCCAAGCCGGATCGACTTTTGTTTGCTTAGCATTTAGGACTTCTAAAATTGCCTTTGCTAAAGCCTGACTATCACCCACGGGTGTTAACAAGCCATACTTACCATCGCCTAAAATCTCAGCCGCACCGCTCGGACAATTTGTAGAAACCACCGGAGTTCCCACAGCCATTGCCTCAATGAGTACGGTAGGCAAACCCTCCCACGCTGAGGACAATACAAATACTGATGCCTTTACCATATAAGGATAGGGATTATCCACATAACCAAATAAGGAAACATCCTCTTGTAAACCCAACTCTTTGATTAAAGTTTCTAGTTGAGGTCGATCGGGCCCCCAACCAAGAATCATGAGGCGAGCGGGGCGAACTTGTCGTACCTCAGAGAAAGCACGGATCAGAGTAGGAAAATCCTTTTGCGCTTCCAGTTTACCAACTCCCAGAATTACTGGCGGTTCCCCTGGTGCAAACCAGGGATGATCGATCGCCTCCTTTGCTTTCTCTAAAAGTTCAGGTGTAATTACTGGATTATAAATTGTCTGGATGCTCTCTAAGGGTAAACCCGTACTGTGCGCTAAATCCTTAGCCGCTCCTTGAGAAACTGCTACGATCGCATCTGCCCAAGGATAAAAACGCTGCACGAAAAAAGGAAGCAAGCGTTTGCGGATCTTAGAAGTCCGTTTTATAGCTTCAGAAAACGTATTGTGTTCGGTTACCACAACTCGCGTAGATACCCGTGCGAGGCGCTTAGCCCATAAAGCAATCTCATTTGCGTAGTGTAAAGCGGAAAGCAAAGCGGTAGGCTGTTCTTGTCGTAAGTAATTTACCAACGCCAAGGTAGTTGCTAGTAACCCTTCTGCTGCCAAATCTACAACCCGCACTTCTGGCGGCACTTTTTGTAAGTGATCTCCCCATACCTTGCCCAGCACTAAATCTACTTTAATGCCTTGTTGAACAAAGCCGCGAGCTAAGTTGAGCATGACTCGTTCAGCCCCACCACCGCCAAGATATCTCAGAAAGAATGCAATATGTTGCTGAGAGTCAGCCATAAGAAAGGCTATCCAAATTTACATTAAGTAAACTCTGTGAACTCCACATCATTTTGATTACGTCAATTTGTTTAAATTTCTTCCCAATCTGGATTATTTAAGTTAACTCTAGGGGTAATTATACTGAATTCTCGCCAATTAGTTATTAAAGATTTGATAAAGTTCCCCATTTATCCTTATCAATCCGTGATATATCAATTAAAATGTACGGAGACAACCTATATTACAGACCTCAAAAGCAAATTTCTGGTCTTGTCGAACGGTAATCTTGACAAGTTATCATATGACAAGCTCCACTCACCAGCGTGTTACTTTGTAGCTAGCTTGAATGATAAGTAATTTCTTATTCACAAGCTACAGGTGTTATACTGCTAAACTTCCGCTTAAAATGGCCAAAAATAATAATTTGCATTGTTGAAAGGTGGGGTAATCTAAAAAATTTTTATCAAACTTAGGATAACTCAATCTGGTGAAAGCAAACCAATTATATTGCTATGAAAGTAAAAGTAACGAGTTCCGAAAAAAGAAGTTTTGAACAATTAAAAGAACATTATGAAATTGAAAAAGAGTTGGCCGGACGGCTGCGGGATTCGACCAAGGAAGAAAGACAATGGTTATATACTAAGTTGTATGATGAATTGTACAGGAAAGTTCCCCATCATTCCCAACTAACTCGCAAATATAGCCCGGAAGATACGGCTTGGATAGTTGCTCAACGTATGCAGTTACTAGAGCGTTATTTAAGTACTAATAAAACGTATTTAGAAATTGGGCCAGGAGATTGCAATTTAGCGATCGCCGTATCCAAACAAGTCAAAAAAGTTTATGCAGTTGATGTTTCTACAGAAATTACCAAGCAAGTAGAATTACCACCAAATCTTGATTTTGTACTTTCTGATGGTTGTAGCATTCCCGTTCCTGAAAATAGCGTTGATGTTGCTTACAGTCATCAACTAATGGAACACTTACATCCTGATGATGCTCTCGATCAACTTCAGAATATATACAAAGCATTGTCTCCGCAAGGAATCTACATTTGTATTACACCAAATCGATTATCTGGGCCTCACGATATTTCTCGCTATTTTGATGAAACAGCAACCGGATTTCACCTAAAGGAGTATACATTAGCTGAATTATATGAACTGTTTTGTAACGTTGGATTTACTAAAGTAATTTGGGTTAAAAATAATAAAAATCATCACATAGAAATCACTCTTAATCAAAGCATATTATATTTGATTAAATTGGCGGAAAAAATCCTTGATAAATTGCCATTTTCGTTAAGAAATAAAATCGCAAGTACGCCGCTGTTATTTAGAGGAATGACAGTAATAGGAGTGAAATAAATTAGCCAAAATGGAATGCGATCGCAAAATCATGCTATTCGATCTTTCCGTAAAAGGTCATCACCCAAATTACATCCAACATTTAATTAAGTATTGGTATGAACAAAAACTATCGGGTAATCTCTATATTGTCGTATCTCCCAAATTTCTTCAAGAACACGCTGATGTAGTAGAGACTGCTAAAAGCGATCGCCAGAAAAATATCCAGTTTATTGCCATTACCCCTGAAGAAGAAGCCAACCTCAATTCTCGAAAGTCGCGTCTTAAAAGAGCTTTTCGGAATTTTCAGGAATGGCAGATATTCTGTAAATATGCAAAAAAACTAAATGCCACTCACGGCTTACTCATGTACTTTGACACCTGTGAGTTACCATTGGCATTGGGAGGCAAACCTCCCTGCCCGTTTTCGGGAATTTATTTCAGACCGACATTTCACTACAATGAATTGACGAACTACTTTCCTTCTCAGAAAGAACGACTGCAACAGTGGCGGGAAAAAATTGCCTTATCTAGAATTCTGCAAAATCCACAATTACAGAACTTATTTTGTTTAGATTTTTTAGCAGTCAAACATTTCGATAAATTTAATACTCACGTCAGAGCAGTAACTTTACCAGATCCGGTAGAAATATTCAAGACTTCCGAACTAGACTCGATCGGTTTGAGAGCAAGTTTAGGCATTGAACAAAACAGAAAAATATTTCTTTTGTTTGGTGCTTTGACGACTCGAAAGGGGATTTATCAATTACTTGACGCTGTTTCGGCTTTGTCTGACGAAATTTGCCAGAAAATGTGTTTGTTACTTGTAGGAGAATCAAATATAGAAGCGCAGTTAAAATCTCGGATCGCAGAAATTTGCCAATCCAAACCAATCCAAATTATCAATCGTTACGAATTTATTCCAGAGGAGGACGTACAGGGGTACTTTCAATTAACAGATGTTGTTCTAGCACCATATCAACGTCATGTGGGAATGAGCGGTATTCTGCTTTTAGCCGCTGCTGCCGAAAAACCCGTTCTTAGTTCGGATTATGGATTGATGGGAGAAATTGTCCGAAGCTACGAACTTGGCATAACAGTTGATTCTACTGTACCGCAGGAGATCGGTCAGGCATTGGTAAGATTTTTGTCGGGAGATTCGGAAAAGTTGTGCGATCGCTCTAAAATGAAATCCTTCGCCGAACAAAACTCTGCTGAAGAATTTTCCCGTATAATTTTTAATTATCTATAGCTGAGCGACCTCTGCTCCAAGCTAAATAAGCTAAATTAGGATATATTTGTCACGGCAAAATGCCGTCAAATTGGGAGCTATGAAAAAAATTGTGGCAACATGAAGGCTAGACGACGATACTCTCAAAAACCCTTCCCTTTAGCTACCATAGCTCAATCCGATGACAGTAATGAAGGCGGATTAGATCTAGGTCAAGTTTTAGCAGCGATCCGTCGGCGAATACTAATAGTGGTTGGAATGACGATCGCATTAGCAACGGCTTCTTCCTTGAAGGCTTTAAAAGAAAAACCAGTATATCAAGCTAGATTTGAGGTTTTAGTCGAGCCTGCAACTGTAGAAACGCAAATCATATCCTCCGTTCCCGGTACCTTGAGCAGCAAACAAGAAAATAGCCCTCAGTCTGCTTTGGATGCAACTAAGCTAAGGATTTTAAAAAGTCCTAAACTGCTATCTCCTGTCATCGAAAAACTTCAACCTCAATATCCTGGGATTAATTACGGTTCAATTGTTAGCAACTTAAGTCTTTCACCAAATAATACAATTCTAGAAGTTGCATATCGAAGCCCAAATGGAAAGGAAGTTCGGGCTGTACTCGATTTAGTTGCCCAATCATATCTTAATTACAGCTTAGAACAACGCCAAAGAGACATTCTTCAAGGACTTGAATTTGTCGAAAAACAGCTACCGGAATTACAGTCACGGGTAGAAATCTTGCAAGAAAGATTGCAAAAATTTCGACAACGGTATAACTTGATCGATCCGGAAACGCAAAGTCAACAACTATCGTCTCAAATCAGCACCTTGACAACACAAAGGTTAGACAACCAAGTAAAATTAGATGAAGCTCGTTCTATTTATACCAACCTACAAAAAGAATTGTTGCTGCAACCTAGAGAATCTGCTACTGCTTCCGTGCTGAGTCAGTCTAGCCGCTATCAAAATTTATTAGGGCAAATTAAAGAAATAGACCTTCAGATTGCCAAGGATTCCACTCGATTTTCGGAAGTCAATCCAAATATCCAATCCCTACGAGAAAAGCGGCAGAATTTGCTTCCTTTGCTGAAACAGGAAGGGCAACAAGTGCAGAAAGAGCTTGCCGACCAAATCCGGGAAATTGACTCTCGCAATCAAGCTTTAAGCCAAGCTATAAATCGCTTAAATGGGCAATTAGAGCAATTACCCATGTTAGCTCGCCAATACTCGGATATCCAACGAGAATTAAAAATTGCCACTGAGAATTTGAATCAATTTTTAACCAAAAGAGAAGCTTTACGAATTGATTCTGCCCAAAGAGAAGTGCCTTGGCAATTACTCACGCCCGTTACCGATCCCGAACCTTCTCCCCCTACTTTTAAGAAAAATTTGATTTTGGGAACGTTGCTAGGTTTTTTAGTAGGCTTGGGAGCAGCTTTAGGGCTAGATAAAGTGATTAATATTCTCTATTCTCCGAAAGAATTAAAATTTATTACTAAATTTCCATTGCTCGGAATAATTCCCTTTGAGCGCGAAGTTAAAAAATTTACTTATGTCGATAAGAGGAGTTTTTTACCTAAATTATTTTATGCTTATCTAAAAGGTTTTCAGCATAAAAAAATTACCCAACGCCATAATAATCGCTTCCAGGAAACTTTTCGTTCTCTTTATACGAACATTCATTTCCTCAGTCCCGATATTTCTATTCGTTCTCTCGTGATAAGCTCATCTGCTGCTAAAGAAGGTAAGTCTACGGTTGCCGTACATTTAGCACGAACGATCGCTGCAATCGGCCAAAAAGTATTGTTAGTAGATACTAATCTGCGGGAACCATCTCTTCACGATTACTTGGGTTTGTTAAGTCAGAAGGGATTAACAGATGTTATTTCAAAAGATATTAATTTCACCGAAGTTATTGAGCGATCGCATCTAGAAGATAACTTATTTATCATGGCTTCCGGTTCTGCTTTATCAGAACCGCTGAAAGTGATCGCATCTCCGAAAATGCAAGATTTAATGGAACAACTGCAAGATAATTTTGATGTAGTGATCTACGATACTCCATCCCTGATTGGCGTGGCAGATATTTCTTGGATGGCAGCTAATACGAATGGAGTTTTATTGGTAGTCGGTCTGGGTAAGCTAAAACGCCCCTTATTAGAACAAGCATTAGAAGAGTTAAAAGTAGCTAAAACACCAGTTTTGGGCGTAGTGGCTAATCATGCAATCGGTAGTTGGTTTTAAACTCAAATTTTGCAGCAATGGAGGTAGAACCTCCAAAACCTCATTCCCAGATTGAACCTGGGAACGAGAAACAGAAGCTGGAGCCTCTTCTTAGATCTTGCACCATTCTCAAGAAGACATCAAAAACCGGGTTTCTAAACGAGAAATATAGGCTTTCAGCTAAGGCTGCTGGCAAGAAACCCGGTTTCTAGCCCTGGTGCAAGATCTGAGTCTTAGTGCAAAATCTCAGTAAACCCATTTGTTCGGCAAGCACAAAGTAAAACCCCCTTTAATCAAGGGGGCTTAACGTTGGTTCAGGGTGCATCTATATCTACATAGTAAAAATATATACTTTTATCTTCAGAAAAGTAACATACAAATGTTCTATATACTACTTTTTAATTCTTAACATTCTCCAAACTGATTACAGCCATAAGAATTAAGCAAATTAGGGGTTTTACCCCTCTTTCCCAAAGCACCTTAATTGAGCTATTCAATAGAATGACTTCCTAAGGTGATTGCATTGAAGGAAGTAGGCGTTTATTTAGGGTGCATCTCGCTTTCTACTTATCCAGGGTAAAAAATGTTCTTTTTGATTGGGAAAGCGAAATGGTGAATTAGGACACAGAATAATTCAACGTTCTCGCGATCGCCCGATCGCGAATAATGTTGTCCCATTTATCGAACATAGCTACTAGCCATGAATTTAAAGGTAAAACGTTACCTATTTATTTTCAATCCCCCCCAGGGGGAGGATTAGTTAGTTATCGTCATGAAAATCTAAAAGTATTAGGCTAAGAGAGTTCGATCGCTTTTTCTTGATTTGCCTTACCTTGGTTGCGGAAAATTACCACAAAACTTTTTTCTAGAAAATTTTTTTTGTAAAGATGGGTAAAGCGATCGCGAAATCCATCAAACCTGTCTCAACCATTTTACGATATGACTGCCTTTTGGCCGAACACTAATGTGGCGGCATTCGATTAAAGTAACCCTTTGTTTTGAGGAATTCTGGTTCCGCCAGCGTTGGGAATTACGCTACAAGGAATCGGTTTGGGAGTCACGCGAGGCGCGGGGGTGGGAGTCACGCGAGGGGTAGGAGTCATGGCGCAAGAACCGGGACGGTAGCTAGTGGGAGTAGGAGCTGGAAAAGAGGCACATCGATTAACATTTAGTTGTTTGCTTGATGGCCGATCGTCTCCTCGTAGTTTTTTAGTAATAGAAGGCACATTGGAAGTAGTGGCTTTCCCCAATGCGATCGCAGCACCTCTGCGAACTCGTTCGTTTTTATCTTGCAATGCTTTATTTAATTCCGGTACGGCGGGAGAACCAATTCCCCGTAAAGCGATCGCCGCATTCAAACGTACTTGCTCGTCGTTATCTTTCAACATTTCGATCAGCATGGGGACTGTTTCTTTAGCTTGAGTACCAATTCCCGCTAATGCAAAAGTCGCGCCTCTCTTTACCTGTACGTCTTTACTCTGCAATGCTTCGGTCAAAGCAGCTACCGCCGGAAAACCAATTCTTCTTAACGCTACAGCCGCATCTAAACGCACTTGCTCGTCGTTATCTTTTAACATTTCAATTAGATGGGGAATCGCCGATCTTGCTTCTTGACCGATCGCGCCTAAAGCAAAAGCCGCACCACCGCGAATCTCTGTTTCTTCTTCCCGTAAAGCTACCGTTAGCGCGGAAATTGCCGGAGAACCTATTTTCCGCAATGCTTTGACGGCATTCAAACGTTCTAATTGGTTACGATCTTTTAATTTTTCAATATGGGAAATAATCTCTAAATCTAAGGAAGATTGCGCTTGTAGATTCCCGACCAACGGCAAAATCACCGCAAGGCATAAGATCGCAATTTTAGGAGCTAGAATTAGTTTTTGTTTGGTATCTTTTTTCATAAAAATTTCTCACTCGTTTCCCACCTAGACGAGAAAGCAGAAAAAATGTTCGAGTTTGCAGGATAAAGTCGGAAGGATAAATTCTCAAGTATCAAAAATCACCGTACTTCTAACGATCTCCATCCCCCGATCTCTTGCTCAAAAAATGCCTCAAGCGCTTCTATACAAGCTTTGTCCTCATAGAGAAACTCTTGATAATTTCCGATTCGTTTTACGATACTATGTCGCCATTCCGGTTGCAATCCTAACTTTACGGCAATTTCAATATATTCTGCTTCATTTTGAGCGATCGTTTCGCTAATTCCTAGCATTTTCAAAATCCCGTAAGATTGCCGAGAACGCATGAACTCACCAGGACAAGTGACAATAGGTAAGCGACAAGCAATACTTTCTAACGTGGTGAGAAATCCAGTAAATCGAAAAGTATCTAGAAAAACATCCGATACTAAATTGAGATGCCAATAATCTATATGGGTTTGCCGAGGTAAAATTATACAATATTGTTCGCTATCCAAACCAAATTCGGCAAAAGCGCGGTGAAGACGCTGGCGGAATTGTTGGTTAATCGGTGCTGGCAGTTGGGATAGAAAAACGAATTGTGCTTGGGGTACTTGTTGGGCAATTGATGGAAAAATATAATCGTATTGAGGTAAGTATTTAAATAGGGATTGGCAGGAAATATAAATTACAGCGTTTTCTTTTAGATTAAAGTCAAAGCGAGTTTTGGTTGGTGCGGGAATGATTGGTTTGGAATATGATATTCCTATATTAGGTAAGCGAATTAACTGTTCTGAATAATGCTGTTGTGCGTTTTCCGGTTCCATAAAATCACCGGAAAGGAAATAATCAATGGTTGGCAAACCAGTAGTTACTGGATGTCCCCAGGCTGCACACTGAATTGGCGCAAGGCGTAGTGCTGCAAGCTGGGTCATTTGGGGAACCATGCCTATATCTAAAAATACTAGAATGTGTATGCGATCGCCAATTATTTGTTGACAGATTGCTTCTAAATTATCAGGGATATGGTAGAAGTTATCGCAAGAGATTTGGTACTGTTGGGTGTACTCATCTATTTGGTTATTAGTGTAGTAACAAGAGATGTGAAATTTTTCGCGATCGCAATTTTTCAGCCAGCCAAGAAATACCATACCAACAGTGTGAAAATGGAAGCAATCCGAAACATAACCAATGCGTATTTTTTCCTCTCGATCCACATTTGGCATCGGAACTTTTTTTACCCATTCCGGATGGTTAGCCGCCATCACTCGATGCACGAATTGACCGTACTGTTTTTGTAATTCTAAATCATTACAACCTTGATACTGTAAATAGAAGTTCGTTCGCCAACCAATCGCTCTCAAAGCACTTTCTTTTGCTTCTGGTGTTTCTAATGATGTGCGTTGAATTAAATCGGCTAAACCCTGACTAAATCGATGGCGATAATATCTAATTTCTTCCTGATTTTCGTAGATAATTGGTAAGATTCTAAGTTGTTCTAGTTGTAGGGATATTTCATCGGGGAATATTTCTAAAGCTTCATTGATAATGTCGATCGCAGCTTCAGTTTGCCCGCTATCTTGCAAAGTTAGTGCTAATCGCAAATAAATCTCAACTTGGGGATAAAATATCAGGCATTCTCGGTAAGTTTTGATAACTTCTTCATATAAATCAAGATATTGATAGCATTCGGCAAGAGCAATATAAACTTCCACATCGCCTATTTGATTGGCTAAAAAGTTTTTATAATGAGTAATTGCTGCTTGGTAATCTCCCTGACGATAAGCAGCATATCCGAAATAAAGAGAGGCTTGTACTGGTTCGTTTTGAGCTTGCCAAGCTAAACCTAAATTATTGAGAATTATGGGGTCGCGAGGTTTTAATTGGAGAGCCATTTCATAGGCAGCTATTGCTTCTTTAATTTGCTGCCTCATCATTAAAATATTGCCTAAATTTAGATAATTTATATAATTCTTTTTATCAGTAGCAATTGCCTGAATGTAAGTAGCTTCGGCTTGTTCGATTTCTCCCATTTCCGAGAGAACTTTTCCTAAATTATCATAAACTTCTATCCAGTGAGGAGCGAGTGCGATCGCTTTTTTATAAGCCTGGACTGCTTGGGGAAGATAACCAATTTTCTCTAACACTAAACCTAAGCTATAGTGTGAGTTAGGGCTGGCTGAATCGAAGTCTAAAGAACGATACAACATTTCTAGCGCATCTTGATATTCACCCAGCATATAATAAACTATTCCCAAACCCCACCATGCTTCCGCATGATTACTATTAAGTTGTAAAATTTCTCGATATTTTCGTTCGGCTTCCGTAAATTCTCCGCGATAATAAAGTGATAATGCTTCTGCTGTTAACACATCTATCTTTGCTTGGTTTTCTTCCATGATTGCTCAAGATTTATCAAGGGCTGTTGCTACAGGTTGGTGATTTTCGCGACGCTTTTTTATATTTGCTTCGTACCACTTCATTAAAGGAGTAGCGCTAATGCCATGCAAAATTACCGAAATAACGACAGTGATATAAGTAATCCAAGCAATTTGCTCACCCAATTCATCTTTTAAACCTTCACCAAAAGCATAGGATAAATAATATAAAGAACCAACGCCGCGAATACCAAACCAGCCAAACAAATAGCGAGTTATGGAAGTAAAACCACCACCAATTGTACTAATCCAGGCTCCTACAGGTCGAATTACAAATATTAGCAATCCAGCTACTAATAATGCCTCTGCGCCAAATTGCTGAATTTGCGGTAGTCGGAGCAAAGAACCTAGTAATAAAATCGTGCCAACTTCCATCAGCTTTTCAATCCGTTCTGTAAATTCTAGCTGAGAATGTCTCTTTTCGGGATCGTGATAACTGCGTTGCGCTACAATTCCGGCAACAAATACTGCTAAAAATCCATAACCGTTAACAATTTCTGTAAGAGAATAGGTTAATAAAATGATCCCAATAGCTACAAAATCCTCCATTAACTCGTCGGCTTTTCTTTGTTTTTGTAGCCGCTTATCAATTAAAACAATGGTCTTAGGTACGAGAATTCCCATAACAATACCGGCAGCAATTGCCCAAATTAAATCAACTGCTACCCAATTTTTAAACCAGGTTTGCCAATCGTTACCTTTTTGTAACCAATGAATACCAAAATAAACAAATGGAAAAGCCAGTGCATCATTTAATCCACCTTCAGAAGTTAAACCAAAACGCAATTCATCCTTATCTTCTACATGAGATAGCTGTACTTCGGAAGCTAAAACTGGGTCGGTTGGTGCGAGAATTGCTCCGAGTAAAACTGCTGGCCCCCACTCCATATTTAAGATAAAATGACCGATCGCAGCAATGGCCAAAATAGAAATTGGCATCAAAAAACCAATCAACCGTATGGTAGAACGCCACGTCCACAAGTTGAGATGGCGGTTCATTTTTAGTCCACAACTGAATAAAGAAACAATTACGACAAATTCTGTTAGTCTTTCTAGGAACTCTGCATTTGGTCGCAATTGAATTAAATTGATTCCATAGGGGCCAAGCAAAATGCCTACTATTAAGTATATGAGAGCGAAAGAAAGGGGTAAGCGAGCAATCCAACCAGAGCCTAATGTAACAATTAGTAGCAGTAAGCCAATTATAAATAGATCGAGAATATAAATATCCATATAGGAAGATAGGCCGCCATAATTTAGGTTATTACTCTGAACTTTACAAGCCTATGCTTTCTATTCTAAATGTCCTTTTGGTAGATTTATTCGCTCTATCTCAAGGCTTACCCATGAAATATGGTACTAATTTTTGTATGGTGCGTTAATCTTTGTAACGCACCAAAAGTATATAAAATTAAGTTATTGTAGGGTGCGTTAATAACAAACCCTACTGCGTCGAAATTAGTTAGAAGGATTCCAAAGAAATTTGCCAGCTTTATCGATATAACCCCATTTATCGCCTACTTTTACGGCAGCAATTCCTTGGGAAAAACTTTCACTATCGTCGAATTGAGGTGAAATAACAGTTTCCCCGGACTTGTCGATATAACCCCATTTTTCACCAATTTTTACTTCTGCTAAACCCTCAGAAAATGCTTCCGCGTCGTCAAACTGAGGTGCGATCGCCATTTGACCTGTTTTATCGATATATCCCAATTTGTCATCAGTCATCACTGCTGCCAACCCCTCAGAAAAGCTATCGGCATCATCAAATTGGGGTTCGATCGCAATTTTTCCCGTCTGGTCAATATAGCCGAATTTTTCGCCAATTTCTACCCGTGCTAGTCCGTCGGAAAAATCGCTAGCATCATTAAACTGTGGCGAAATGACGACTTTTCCAGTTTTGTCAATATAACCGAATTTACCATTTTCTCTAACGGGAAATAGTTGGTTTGTTTCTGGTTTTGCCTGCGGTGAGGTAGTGGAAGCTTGCGTTTGTTCTACCGGGCGACAGGATGCTAAACCTAGAAGAGTCAGGGAAAGAAACAAAGAAATGGATTTGTTGATTTTTACGTTCATTTGCGATCGGGATACGGGCGATCTCTGACGTTAACGAATATAATTTAGCCCAGGTTTGATAGATTTGGGATTTTATCGCAGAGATATTTTCCGGTGGAAAATGATACGACTAGACAAGCACTTCCTTATGAAGTAGTCAGGCAACTTGCCCAAGCTGCCGGGGCGGTAGAATGTTTTTGGAGAATTAGCGATCGCGCTTTTTCCGGATGCGTGGCGGAAATTTGGTTTAAGGAACTGAGAACGGCGGGAGAATTTGCGCTGGCGTGTAGCGATCGTATCGGCGTCAATTGCAAAGTGCGCGTTACCTCCGAAGGGCCAACTAATTTTTACGTATCGGTTCCCTGTTTGTGAAGAGGAATGCGATCGCTACAATTACCTTCCCCATAAATCTTGTATTTGACATCCATCCCCGCCGTGAACGGTCGGGGATTCCTAAAACAAGCTCAATTGAACTGGTTGAAAGGTGGTTGACGCTTCACGGGATGCTGCTGATTTTACACCAGTCTTACGCTTCCTCTGCAATCCGTTTTTCGTCTCGGTATGCCCTACCGCGACGTTCAATATATTCACAGAAGCATTGATATCTCGGTCGTGTTCTGCACCACAACTCATGCAAGCCCACTCTCTAATATGGAGTTCTTTCTTTCCGCCCTTTTTGCCACAGTATGAGCATTTTTGAGATGTCGCTTCCCAGCGGTTGATTATCCGCAAATCACGCCCATACTTCTCAGATTTAGCAGTTAACATTTCCCGGAATGTTCGCCAACCATTATCTGAAATAGCACGGGCTAATTTCCGATTTTTAACCATGCCGCTAACATTTAAGTCTTCTAAGGCGATCGTTTGATTCTCACGAATTACCTTAGTTGACAACTTATGAAGAAAATCTTTCCTAGTATCAGAGATTTTTGCGTGTAATTTCGCGATCTTTTTACGTGCTACCTCACGTCGATTACTCCCTTTACTTGTCCCTTGAAACTTACGCTGTAATCGGTTCAGTTTCTTGAGTTTCTTCTTTAATGGCTTGGGTGCTTTGACTTTTTCGCCATCGCTGAAAGTCGCGAAATCTGTGATACCTAAATCAATACCTATAGCCTTACCGTTATCAGGTAGCTTTTCAGGAATGATTTCAACTACGAAGCTTAAGAAATACCTATCAGCACTATCCTTGATGACAGTGACACTTGATGGCTTACATGGTAATGGACGGCTCCAAACTATATCTAAATCACCTATCTTGGGCAAATAGACCTTATGCTGTCTAATCTTGAATCCATTATCTGTAAACCTAGCAGACTGTTTAGCCTTCCGTTTTTTAAACTTAGGAGGTCTGACTTTCCTGCCTTTTCGTTGATCGGAGCAAGATTTGAAAAAGTTCTGATAGGCTTGCTCTAAATCCCTTAAACTTTGTTGTAAAGGGATAGCAGAAACTTCGCCTAACCAGATTTTTTCCTCGGTTTTCTTAATTTCGGTTAATCGCTTAGAAAGTTCTGTGCTATTTGGCTTCTTCTCACCATTCTTATATTTTTCCTGACAGTAAGCTAAGGCATCATTGAAAACTACCCTAACACAACCGAACAGTTGAGCCAAAAGGTTCTTCTGTTGGTCGGTAGGGTAGATTCTATATTGATACCTTGCTTTCATGCGCTATACTGAATGAGTCTGTATTAATATTATAGCTAGGTCAGTAAGTAGTATAAATATAAGCAGAGTATCTTTTGGTGTAATTATGTCCCATCTCCATCCAGTCTAATCTTTCTGTTGAATACCTCGCACAACTTGAACAATAAAATTGGCGTCGGGGTACTTGTAAGTAAACTTTTTGCCCACAAATAGCTAAGTCTTTCACCAAAATTGGTCGATTTTGATTGAGGTCATCCGTATATGTTTGGCAATGTGGACACTTAATTCCTTGGTTTAATAACTCCAATTGTAAAATTATTAAGTCTGATTCTTGGCGATAACTAAAAACTGTCACGTTGGGTAAGTTTAACAGTGCATCTAAATGAAAGTCCATAAATAGGCTGTTTTCTAGCGCGAGTAGACTGACAACAATTTAAATTTTGTTTAAGATTGCTTTCAGGGCGCAGTGCTTTTTTGAGCCATATTTTTCTTGATTCTCGCGCCCTGAAAGCGATCTTCAGTTTAATTACTTCCATCTGGCTTTCTGTAGCTTTTGTTACTATTCTCACCATCATTCTGGAAGACCCCAATTGAGGATGTAAGGTAGATCTTTTTTGCCTAATTCACCTAAGCTTCGGAAAAAGCCAGAGATCTGAGTGGTTGGTACATCGCATTAGAGAACAGGTGAAAGCCTGACGGCAAATGGGCTTTCAGGTGGCAAAGTAATCGCAATTGTAGGGGTGTAGGAGGGGGGTTAACGCGATCGACTTTCACTTTCACCTGTTCTGGATACTGGCGCAGCACTTCCAATAAATTATCTAGTAAATAGCGGGGACAATAGCCCACCAGGTAGCGATCTTCTGTACGCAAAGCATGACTATCCATAGAGCATACTAAATGCAATGCTTCGCCCGTCTGTAGGCGACTAATTCGATCGCCAGTTTCAGGCGATAGATTAAGTAACCCTTGCGCGAAGAAGTGGAGATGATAAACTCCATTTTCATCCGGTTCTAGATATGGGAAAACCTCTAAATTATCTGTTACCCGTTGTCCCCCACTACGGGCTAATATGGCGATCGGATCATCTTCATCGATCGGCAAGTTTAACCACTGCATGAAATCCGCGTAATCGGGGCGGCTACGACGCAATAGGCGATTAGTAAATAACGGAAATAGTTCTGGCGATTCATACACCCGATCTAAATCTGGAAATGATGACAACAGTTGAAAGCCACACTGTTGTTGCGCTGCTATTACTCCTTGGGTGTAAACAAATTGGTAGCGCTTACCATCAAAGGATAAGCGACCGATCGGAAACCAAGCATCGCTGACTGGATTTTGCCAAGCAAGAAAAAGTGTTTTCAAGGTAATTCCTCCCGTAGGAAAAGCAGTCGGCGTTGGTTTATTTCTAGTATCTGTTGTGCAAAAGCGATCGCAACATCTGAGATGCACTGTCTGGGAATTCGGTTGAATAACGCCAGGGTATCCGTGAGAGACACTCTGGCTAGCCGTTCCAACCATACATTAGCTGCATAAGGATAACGTTGCGCCACTATCCGAAACGCATCCAGGGGAGTCAGAGCTTTTTTGTCTCCTACTTGGGCGTCTCAGGTGTTCGCGGAGTTTCGATGAAACCCCAGTTTTCGTGATGGCGATCGCTATTTCCTATCCAAGCATCTAATAATAAATAACCCACAAAAGTTGCCACTGCCGTCTGGATGCCTTCCGGAGGTATCCAATCTAACGGCAAGTTTATTCCACTATTGCTAATAGCAGTTAATACAATATCAAGAGTATGTTGCGACACATTAAAAGCTTGAAATTGCGGGTAGTCTGGCACCATTGGGCCTAAAATTTCATTACCCAAGATAAGCGAACCACCATTCGGGAGAAATGAGGGCGAAACCGTCCCGCCAGCCTTGTTCCAGCTAGCCAGTTCAATTCGAGCGTATGGCAGTCCGAGTAACGCACACAACTCTGATGCTATCTTTTCTGCCCAATCCTCACCTGTATTGGGTCGTGCTTGCTTATAGAGGCAATAGCCCAGTTCAGGATGGTGAAACCAGAATTTAAACTTGGTTCCTATTGCCTCGGTTGCTTCGGCAGCATCTGCCGGAATCGTAATGATAGGAAAAGGTTGAATCATCAGGTTGGTGTAGCCAGCCGCTTGCGATCGCCCAACTAGCTTAAGTTAATTTTCAGCTTTAAGTAATTTTTTTACCTCGCTTTTCAAGGTGATGCGTTACTACACTTAAATTTTCTCACCCCGCATCGAATAATCCAACAATTCCATCGGGTGCATTAACTTAATTTCCTTACCTTGCAATTGCAAATGTTTCGTAATTTGCAAACTACAACCCGGATTAGCCGAAGCAATTAACTGCGCCCCAGTATTTAGTAAATTGGTAACTTTTTGCTGTCCCAATTCCTCCGCTACTTCCGGTTGCAGCATATTGTAAACACCAGCACTACCGCAACACAAAGCCGCATCAATTGGTTCTCGCAACTTCACACCCGGAATTTGTCGTAATAGCTGACGAGGTTGCACACTAATCTTTTGTCCGTGCAACAAATGACAAGCATCTTGATAAACCAAAGTTAATTCACCATCAGTTAAAGGTGATAACTCAGCCGTTAATCCAACTGCCGCTAAAAACTCTTGGGCATCTTTTACTTTCGCCGCAAATGCTTTGGCTTTTTCTCGATAATTCGGATCATCTTCTAATATATGTCCATACTCCTTCAAAGTATGACCGCAACCAGCCGCATTGATAATGATAAAATCAACATTAGTGTTTTCAAAACTATCAATCATCTGCCTTGCTAAAGCTTGGGCTTGTTCTTTTTGCCCTTGGTGTTCGGGTAATGCAGCACAACAACCTTGGCTTTTTGGTATGACAACCTCACAGCCATTTGCTGTTAAAACCCGCACCGTTGCTTCATTCACATTCGAGAAAAACAATCGCTGCACGCAACCTAAAATTACTCCTACCCGATAGCGCTTTTTACCCTTTGCTGGTATCACTTCTGGCAAAGTATCCACAAAAGATTTCAAAGTTACATTTGGCAGCAGAGATTCCATCGCACCCAAACGAGGATTGATATTTTTCAGCAATCCAGTAGCGCGAAAGAATTTAGGAAATCCCAACTTTTGATATAGCAGCAAAGGCGCGAGTAAAAATCGTAATCTATGGGGATATGGAAATAGATTAAAAATGAGTTTTCTATACAAATTATCTGGCAAACTGCGCTGATAATTTCGTTCAACTTGGGGACGAGTTGCCGCAATCAACTTGTCATATTGTACCCCCGACGGACAAGTAGTAACACAAGCCAGACAACCCAAACAACTATCAAAATGCTGCACCGTTCCTTCACCCAGCGCCGCCTCACCCTCATTAATAGCATCCATTAGATAAATTCGTCCTCTCGGCGAATCCATCTCCTTACCAATTACCCGATAGCTCGGACAAGTAGAAAGACAAAATCCACAATGCACGCAAGTATCAATCAACTTCGGATCTGGCGGATGATTAGCATCAAAACCTGGCAAATTCTTGAAGTTAAACGAATTTTCTGAACTTGTTATCTTAGTTTCTGAAATTTCCATTTTCTCTCTCTGCTTTCTCTGCGCCTCTGCGGTTCGTTAAAACTAAATCCCACCCACAAACCGATGGGGACTAAACATATTATCCGGATCGAACTGCTGCTTAATTCGCCGCATCAAATCCAACCCATTGCCACTGTAACCCCACACATCAAAATTTTCTTTAAAAGCCAAAGGTGCTTCTAAAACAGTTAGAAATCCCTGTTGAGATTGGCAGAAATTCCTCATTTCCAAAATCGTTTGTTTTTTCACCTCTGGATTCTCAAATCGCAAAAAACCCAAACCGCTACCAGCGTGAATCAAACCGATTCCCATTTGAGTATGATCTAATTGAGCGAGAGTAGCAACGGTAGCATTGGGTAATACTCCTATTTTGCAAGCGATCGCATTTTCATTACCACACACCCACATTGATTCTTGTAATTGTTGCCATAGACTCGCCTCTTCATCTCCCGACAAGCTGCTACCTTGCAAACTCAGCTTTTCTCCCACTTCCAAAAGCCGATTTGATTGTTCTTTGACGCTTTCCCCCACACTTTGGAAGCGAGTAATTAAAGCCATTCCCTTCCCAAGGTTTAAACGATTTACCAATTGAGTGGATACCAAGTCGATGGCGGTGGGAGTCAAGGCAGAAGCTAGCAAAGTTTGAGTAGCTTGGGCAATGTTATCCGAAGTGCCTGTTAATACTACGGTTTGGGATGCTTCCGGTAAAGGATAAAGCCGAAAAGTCACTTGGCTGATAATTCCTAGCGTGCCAAAGGAACCAGTAAACAGCTTCATCAAATCGTATCCGGCTACATTTTTTACCACTCTGCCGCCTGCTTTGGCGATTTGTCCATCGTAACGAACAAAGGAGATCCCTAACAGCATATCTCGCACGCCGCCATAGCGTTGTCGGAGGGAACCAGCGTCAGCAGTAGCTACGATGCCGCCCATCGTAGCGATTTGGGGATAAGCTGGATCGAGAGCAAGGAATTGCCTATCTTTAGCTAAATTTGTTTGAATATCGGATAATTTGACGCCTGCTTCTACGGTGAGGGTTAAGTCACCGACAGCGTGTTCGATTACCCGGTTGAGTCGTGCAGTGCTAATTACTACATCAATTTCTTTGGCCGTTCCTCCCCAACTTAGTTTGCTGCTGTTGCCGCAAGGTAAGACGCGCCAACGATTTTGGCGGGCGCAGGCAACAATTTCGGCAAGTTCTTCCTGAGTGTTGGGATAAACTACGCAAGCGGGAGTTGTGCTTGATGATACTGTATTAATTATGGGTTTTTGTCGATCGATTTCGATGTCGTCCCAAGCATGGACACCAGAGGAACCGACGATATTTTCTAGTTGGGATGCGATCGCGTTCGTTTTTTGAATCACTACTATATTGTATAATCGTTTACTGCTGATAGGAATTTTATTTCTTCTTCGATATTCTGTCTAGCAGTTAATTCTAAATTAGCAAACATTTCCTCGGTATAATAAATTCTTTTTCGTTGTAAAAATTTCTCTAATACTTTTATTCTACCTGTTCGATATTCTGATTCGCACAACCAAGCATATTCTTGTCGAATCGCATTAGCATAAATTCGATACTCTGGCGCAGATGTACCTAATATGGATAAGTCTGCATCGAGGAGAATTTGGCTATCGATATCTTCATTGTCTGTCAGTTGATGACTTTTAGTAATTAAAATTAGCTCACTCACTTTATCTATAATTGATGTAATTCCCAAACTTGTCAAAGCTTTTGCTGCATATGCGGCACTTTTTTCTTCATTATCTTTAGCTTTTGGGTCATAAATGATATCGTGAAACCAGGCAGCAAACTGAATTGCCGGGAAATTTCGGGAGTGCGATCGCATTTTTTCAATTACTTCTAAAACCTGCTCGACGTGCGCCAAATTATGATAATATCTTTGCCGAGTAGAATAAGCTGTAATTAAGTCAATAAAGACTCGATCGCCAAGATTTAGATCGACTTTAACCGTTGATAACAAAGACTGCCATTTCAATTTTGCATCCACTATTTTCTTTGCCATAAATTTCTCATTTATAACTTTCTTATCTGCGTTTATCTGCGTTCATCCTTCTACATCTGCGGTAAAAATTTAACCCCTGATTCCCACCATCAAAATTCCCATTAATCTTACACGCATATCAAGTAAAAAATGCCGAAAACTGTCTACTAGACATTTTCCGACATTCCTTACAGAACTTACCTAATTAACTGCATCTTTACAGAAAATCAGAATTCTCTAAAACCTACACTCCCAATACTGCACGGGTTTTGGAATTGTGGTGTTGGGTTTCCTGGCGTCAACCCAACCTACGAAAATCTGCATCTTTACAGAAAATCAGGATTTTCTTAAAACTACAACCCTATTTTCAGTTGATTCATTGCTGTCTGAATATAGTCCACCAATTCAATCTTCACGGGTTTAATTTTCCAAATATCTTGGCAATAATCACCGATCGATCGATCGGAAGAAAACTTACCCATCCGTGCTACATTTAGAATTGCCATCCGAGTCCAATTTTCTTCATCTCGGTAAGCTTGGCTAACTCGTTCTTGACATTCTATATAAGCACGATAGTCTGCCAACAGCATATACTCATCGTGATACAACAGGGTATCCAACAAAGGTTTAAATAAATTCGGATCGCCGTGGGAGAAGAAACCAGAAGAAATGCGATCGATCGCTAATTTCAATTCCGCATCGGTATTGTAATAGTACATCGGATCGTAGCCTTCTGCTTTTTTGGCATAAACTTCTTCCGCCGTTAATCCAAATAGGAAGAAGTTTTCTTCTCCTACTTCTTCCCGGATTTCCACATTCGCGCCATCCAAAGTACCAATAGTTAGCGCCCCATTGAGAGCAAATTTCATATTACCAGTTCCCGATGCTTCCTTGCCAGCCGTGGAAATTTGTTCCGACAAATCCGCCGCCGGATAAACTCGTTGGGCAAATTTAACGCTGTAATCTTCTAAGAAAACAACTTTCAGCCGTCCTCTCACATCTGGATCGCGATTGACTACTTCACCGATCGAATTGATCAATTTGATAATCAATTTGGCAATATAATAGCCGGGTGCTGCTTTGCCACCAAATAGGAAAGTGCGCGGCGTAATATCCAAATTGGGATTAGCTTTGATTCGGTTATACAAGGTAACGATGTGCAGTGCATTTAAGTGCTGTCGCTTGTATTCGTGAAAACGTTTAGCTTGAATATCAAACAAAGAATTAGCATCCACTTCAATTCCGTTCTTAGCTTTGATATGTGCAGCTAAATCTTGCTTAATAGATTGTTTTATCTGCCGGAATTGATGGCGAAATTCAGCATCTTCTGCCAAATATTCCAACTGACGCAGTTCATCCAAATTCTTAATCCAGCTATCCCCTATCTTGCCGTGAATAAGGTTGCACAATTGGGGATTGCTCAATACCATAAAACGGCGCGGCGTGATGCCATTTGTCTTGTTATTGAACTTCTCTGGATACATTTCATAGAAGTCGTGCAAGACATCTTTTTGCAATAATTCGGTGTGCAATTGTGCCACCCCATTAATTGCAAAGCTACCAACGCAAGCTAAATTTGCCATGCGAATGTAGCGTTCTCCGCTTTCGTCAATTAGCGACATTCGCGACAGTCTTGCAAAATCATCGGGAAACTTAATCCGCACATCGTCGAGGAAACGACCGTTAATTTCATAAATAATTTCTAGATGTCGCGGTAGTGTTTCCCCAAACAATTTGAGAGGCCATTTTTCTAAGGCTTCTGGTAATAACGTATGGTTGGTATAAGCGAAAGTACGAGTAGTAATATTCCAAGCTTGTTCCCACTCCATGCCGTGTTCGTCAACTAACAATCGCATTAGTTCGGCAACGGCGATCGAAGGATGGGTATCATTTAGTTGAATGATAAATTTTTCGTGGAATTTTTCTAAGGGAATCTTTTGTCCTTGCACGATCCGAATCATATCTTGCAATGAACAAGATACGAAAAAGATTTGTTGCGCCAATCGCAATTTTTTACCTTGCGATACGTTGTCGTTGGGGTAAAGAACTTTCGAGAGATTTTCGGAAGTCATTTTTGCTTGGACGGCTTTCAGATAATCCCCCGAATTGAAAGCTTCAAAATCGAAAGATTCTGGTGCTTCTGCTGCCCACAATCTTAAAGTATTGGCAGTGTTAACTTTGTATCCTAAAATCGGAGTATCGTAGGGTATGCCTTTGACAACTTGGAAGGGAATCCAGCGTACTCGATAACGACCGCGATCGTCAACATAAGTTTCTGTATGACCGCCGAGTTTCACTTCCACTGACCATTCCGGACGCGGAATATCCCAAGGATTGCCAAAACGTAACCATTTATCGGTAACTTCCACTTGCCAGCCATCTTGAATTTTCTGCTCGAAGATGCCAAACTCGTAGCGAATGCCGTAACCTAGAGAAGGAATCTCTAAAGTTGCCATCGAATCCAGGTAACAAGCTGCCAATCGCCCCAAACCACCGTTACCGAGTCCCGGTTCTTCTTCTTGTTCCAGCAATTCATCAAAATCGAGTCCCAATTCTGAGATGGCTTGTTTCACTTGGTCATAGATACCCAAATTGATCAGGTTGTTACCCAAGTGTGGCCCCATGAGGAATTCCGCCGACAGATAGCAAACCGTCCGCGAACCGTTTTTGGTATAAGTTTCCGCCGTATCGATCCAGCGCTTGAATAAGCGATCGCGTACCGTGTAAGCTAATGCCATGTAGCAATCGTTTTTCGTGGCAATACTGGGAAACTTTCCTTGCAAGTAGAAAAGGTTTTCTAAGAAAGCTCGTTTTAACGTTTCGATGCTCAACCCCGTGCGGTCATCCTCTACCTGAACGATCGGTTTACATTCCAAGGCGGGATTTGGTACAGTTTGCATAACTTAATCCTTTAGGATTTTATATTTTGACTGGTTGTGAGTATATAAGTTGTCGATCGATAATCGATCGAACATCATATTTTCTTTTTATTGCATTAACTTTTCCGTAACCGTTTACACATAAGCTAACTGCACGCTTCTCGTTACCAGGCTGGAGCCTGGTAATGATATTCTAGAGGCTCTGCCTCACTCCAACTAAAATTAATACAATGAGACGCAGCCGCTACCACGTACTGGGAGACCAGCCACATTTCGTCACCTGCACAGTAATTAATTGGATACCTCTATTTAGTAAAATAGAAATAGCAGAAATTGTTTTAGATTCCCTGAAATTTTTGCAATGCCAGCAACGCCTCAAATTATACGGCTATATACTCATGGAAAACCATCTTCATCTGCTGGCATCTACTGCAAGTTTGTCCAAGGAAATAGGAAATTTTAAATCATTCACGGCTCGGACAATTATTGACTTGCTAAAAAAAAATCAAGCAAACTATATTCTCAATCAGCTTAAGTTTCACAAACTCCCCTATAAAACAGACCAGGAATATCAAGTTTGGCAAGAAGGATTTCATCCGCAAGCTATTCTGAACTAGGAAATGTTTATCCAGAAGTTGGATTATATTCACAATAATCCGGTTCGACGTGGCTATGTAGATGACCCTGTTCATTGGCGGTATTCTAGTTATCGCAATTACATGGGAAAATAAGCGTTGCTAGAAGTAGATGTGATTGATTTGTGACGGGAGGCAGAGCCTCTAAAAAGCATTCCCAGGTAGAACCTGGGAACGAGATGAACGAGATAAAACGAGATGAATGTGAATTAAAACACCTCTATTTTTTCAAACTTCTTCTCAATTTGAGCGTGTGCAGCTTCCCCACAAGTTTTCGGCGTTGGGAAAATTTTCCCCGGATTAGCTAATTCTTTGGGATTAAAAACTTTTCGCACCCATTGCATAGTTTCTAAATCCGTCTCGGTAAACATTTCTGGCATATAGCATTTTTTATCAGCACCAATGCCATGTTCTCCAGAAAGACTACCCCCAACTTTCACGCAAAGTTTGAGAATATCTCCCCCTAATTCTTCTACTTTTTCCAATGCACCAGGTATGGAATTATCATAAAGAATTAAAGGATGAAGGTTGCCATCGCCAGCATGAAATACATTGGCAATTTTATATCCATATTTCTGACTTAAATTTTCAATTTCTTGCAAAACATAAGACAATTGAGTACGGGGAATTACCCCATCTTGCACGTAATAATCTGGACTCATGTGACCAGCCGCCGCAAATGCTGCTTTTCGTCCTTTCCAAAATTTTAATCTAGTTTCTGGGTCGTTCGCAGTGGTAATATTACGAGCGCCATTCTTTCGGCAAATTTCTGCAATTCGCTGTTTATTCGCAGCCACTTCTACTTCTAAACCGTCTATTTCTACTAGCAAAATTGCAGTCGCATCACGGGGATAACAACCTGTGGCTACCACATCTTCTACAGCGTTAATGCTCAAGTTATCCATGATTTCCATACCAGCAGGAATAATACCGGAACTGATAATATCTGATACTGCTGCACCGCAAGATTCCACGCTGGTAAAATCTGCTAATAAAACGCAAATTGATTCGGCTGTTTTAAGAATTCTCAAAGTAATTTCTGTAGCAATACCAAGGGTGCCTTCTGAACCTACAAATAATCCCGTTAAATCATAACCTGGTGTTTCTTGAACAGCGCCTCCTACATCAATAATCGAACCATCGGGAATAACTAATTTTAATCCTAATACGTGATTGGTGGTCACTCCATATTTGAGGCAATGAACGCCACCGGAATTTTCGGCAACGTTACCGCCAATCGAGCAGATAATTTGGCTGGAAGGGTCTGGTGCGTAATAAAAACCCGCACCGCTGACAGCTTGAGTTACCCAGTTATTAATTACTCCTGGTTGCACTACTACGCGCTGATTTTCTAAATCTATTTCCAGGATTTGTTTCATTAAGGCGGTGACAATGAGGACGCAATCTTCAACTGGTAATGCGCCGCCGGAAAGACCAGTACCCGCACCCCTCGCAACCCAAGCTATTCGATCTCGAGCGCAAATTTTCACTATTTCTGCTACTTGTTCTGTGGTGCGGGGTAGCACTACTACTGCTGGTCGTTTTCGGTAGCTAGTCAGTCCGTCGCATTCATAAGTCAGCAATTCTTCCCGACGTTGAACTACCCCATTTTTGCCAACGACGGCTTCAAATTGTTTGATGATTGGTTGCCAGTTTATTTGTGATTTCGCTTGGGTAATCATGGGTATTTTATTAAAGATGGGGATATCTATCTATTTATATCAGATATAATTAAAAATTTTACAACTTTCCGAACTTCAATTCATTTTGACTTCTTTCAAAAATTATCTTCCTAGTTTATTCAGCAATCGCTTTCTATTCTCGATCGCTTCTCGATGGGCAGGCCAAATTTCAATTGCTTTACCATAAGCACCAACCGCCTCTTCAAGCTTTTCCATTTTTTCTAAAATAACGCCTCGCCGATACCATGATTCCCAATAATCCGGCTTAATTTGAGTAGCTTTATCTAATGATTGGATTGCCAAATCATACTTTTGTATTTTTTCTAAAACCATGCCTCGAATGTACCAAGCTTCTGCATAATCCGGCTTAATTTGAACGGCTTTATCTAAAGAAGCTAATGCCTCTTCATATCTTTTTAATTTGCTGAGTACATTTCCTCTTTCTTGCCAAGCTTCTGCATAATCTGGTTTGATTTCCAAAGCTTGTTGCAGACATCTAATGGCTTCTTCATATTGATTTAATTTATCTAATGTAGAAGCTTTTTCTACCCATATTTCTACCGAAGATGGCTCGATTTGTATCGCTTTTTCTAAAGATTCTAGTGCTTCTTGATATCGTTCTAAATTATTTAGTATCAAGCCTCGATAATACCAAGCCAATCCATAATCAGGATTGATTTCTATACTTTTATTTAAAGAAGATAAGGCTTCTTCATCTCGTTGTAACTTGTCTAGCAAAACTCCCTTAAAATAGTAAGCTTCTGGATATTTTGGCTGTTTTTCAATTGCTTTATTTAAGGAAATGAGCGCATCGTCGTAGCGCTTTAATTCTGACAGTACGACACTCCGATTATACCAAGCTTCTGAATAATCTGACTGAAGTTTAAGTGCTTCGTCATACGAACGTAGGGCATCTTCATACTTTTGTAATTTTTCTAAGGCTTTGCCGCGTTCTAACCAAGCTTCCGGGTATTTCGGATCGATTTGTACGGCTCTTTCCAACGTAATTATTGCTTCTTCATAACGGCGTAATTCTACCAGGGTTTTGCCTTGATTCAACGATTCGACAGCTGCTGGAATATGGGGATAAAGAGTCGGTTTACTGATGGCGATCGATGGTGGTTCGTTGCTGGGTAAAAATGCCAATAACTTGGAAATTCCGAAAGTAATAAAAATGGAAATAACTATAATTATTAAGGGATAATACCTGACAAATGGCTTTTGATTACCTCCTAACAGTACAAAACGTTGAGTAAAACTACCAGTCGCCATTTTTAATTTTACCAAGTCTGCAAGCACTTCGGTGGCTGATTGGTAGCGATCGCGAAAATGCGATCGCACCATTTTATTTAAAATTGCCGCTAATCGATTGCTCACCCTAGCGTATTCGCGCCAGTCAACTTCCCCCGTTTCCGAAATTTCTGGTAACTCATCGGGAAAAGTACCAGTTAATGCTTGAATTGCCGTCATTCCCAAGGCATAAATATCGCTGTTAAAACGTGGTTTTCCTCCTAGCTGTTCGCTTGGCATATAACCAGAAGAACCAATCAGAACAGTACCGCCAATCTGTTCTTGCGTATTACCTACTAACGTGCTGATTTCTTTCACCGCGCCGAAGTCAATCAACACGAATTTGCCATCCTGTTGGCGTCTGATTAAATTAGAGGGTTTAATATCGCGATGAATCACGTTCTGTTGGTGAACGAATCCCAAAATTGTCAAAATATCTTCTAATAAAGCAATTACCTCAGCTTCATTGAGTTGTTTACCAGGGATAAGTTCTTGGCTGAGATCTTCTCCTTCAATGAATTCTTGAACTAGATAAAATTCTTGGTTTTCCTCAAAGTGTGCAAGCAACTGCGGTATTCGATCGTGTTTACCCAAACGGTATAATACTTGAGCTTCCGTTTCAAATAACCGTCTTGCTGTCTGCCAAACCGAACTTTGTACGTTTTTCGATTTTAGTTGCTTGACAACGCACTGAGGACTACCAGGGAGATCGCGATCGATCGCTAAATAAGTATCACCGAATCCCCCGCTTCCTAGCAAGCGAATAATTTGATAGCGCCCACGCAGTATTTGTCCAAGCATTAGGTTGGTATCTGGTAGCAGTGCTGGCTCCAATTTTGACACGAAATAAGGGAAAAGGGAAAGGTAAAGGGCAAAAAAGGAAAGCACAAAAAGGGTACGGGTACGGGGTAAGCGCGTATAATTAGTCTTCTAAATTTTCTAAATAAATTTATTGTTTTACTATAAAATTGTCACCTTTTTATTTTTTATATAGCAATCATAAATGAATTGCAAACAACTAGAACCCTCCCAACCCTCACCTTACCAAGGGCAGGGCTAGGGTGGCTATATTTTTTTAAAGACTCGATTTACGAGGGAAAATATATTTTTATATTTATCGCTCGTCAACCTGAATAATAATTATTAAACAGCAGCAACCGACTATCAGTTTAATCATACTTAAAGCTTGACATTCTAATATAATAAAAACTCCTAATCCGATTAAAATAAAAGGTATAAAATTTCGGATATAATCGGGTGATTGCTTAGGAAAATTAGGCAAATTGATTAATCTATAAGCGGTATAACACCAAATACCTACCATCATAAAAAATATGCTTAAAATTATCGCGATATCCCACCAATTACTACTCGCAAACAAAGGTACATAGGTGCTAATATTATCAGAGCCATTAGCAAACGTGATAGCAGCCACACTGTAAATCTGGGGATAAATTATATTACCTATTGACGAATTATTTAACAAGTTTACTTCTGCCTCAACGTTTTCTAATTTACTATCCTCCTGGTTTAACAAGCTACTCAAACCAATTGCGATCGGGATTAAGCCAAGTAACCCAATCCACTGCCGCGATATGACTAATCCTCCCACAAAACCGGGTAAGCTGGCGATGATGATTGCCGTAAAGCCTAGATACTGACCAGTAACAATATGCCAAACCCGCAACGTTACATTCACTTTCGAGAAAAGTAACAATAAAATGACGATATCATCGATATTAGTAGCAAAAAAAGCGGCGAACCCATTGATAGCAGCAGTAAACAAGTGATTCATTTAATGGGGATTTTATAGTTAAGCTAGTTGTGTTTCAAGGAAATTATCATTAAACTAATACTCACCATCCAACTTAACTAGGAAATTTATTAATGAGTGAATTTATCACGGTTTTAACAGGAGGATTAATAGCTTTTGTAGTCACTAATCTCGATGACATTATTATCTTGTTACTATTTTTTTCCCAGGTGGATGCTAATTTTCGTCGCCGTCATATTGTGATCGGTCAGTATCTTGGTTTTGTAGTACTTATTTTAGCTAGCTTACCTGGTTACTTTGGGGGTTTGGTAGTACCCCAAGAATGGATCGGTTTGTTGGGAGTGCTACCAATCGCGATCGGATTTAAGCAATTGCTCGATCGAGGAAGCGAAAATGATGACCAAGTGCAGATGGTCAATCTTCATTTCGAGCGTTCCTCATCCAGTAACCGAGTAACGTCTTTCCTCCTGGGCGCGTTAAGTCCGCAAACTTATAAAGTGGCAGCAGTAACGATTGCTAATGGAGGCGATAATATCAGTATTTATATTCCCTTATTTGCCGGTACTAACTTTACTAGTTTAAGTACGATTGTTGGCACTTTTTTGGTAATGGTAGGCGTTTGGTGCTCGATTGCTTACCTATTAACTCGCCACCCCACAATTGCTCGTGTTTTAACTCGCTACGGTAAGCCTCTGGTTCCTTTTGTATTGATTGCTTTGGGTTTGTTCATTATGTATGAAAGAGGTACATTTAGTTTACTGCGCTAAACAAACCAGCACGCTCTTTACAAATTATTCAAATCACGCCTGATAAACTAATTTCCAGCTAACCATCACCAAAATGCTGTAAATGACTACTCGAAGAGCGCTTTGCGGAACGCTTTTGCAGAGTTTAGCACCTACTAATACGCCCGGTACGGTACCTAACCAAATTGGCAATACTAAGTTCCAATTAACCGTGCCTAAACTAAGGTGTCCCAGAGAAGTAAACATTAATAAAATGGCTGCCTGCGTAAGGTCTGTACCGACTAATTTACGAGAGTCTAATTGAAAAAATGCGATTAATACGATCGCGAACATCGAACCTGAAGATACGCTCGTCAGACCAACCGTAAAGCCTAGAATAGCTCCCACAACTACCGTCAAAAATCGGCCCCGATTGGTTTTCAGGTCAAACTTCGGTATAGATGGTAGTTGCAATTTGGGCGCAAAAGACCTCAGTAACAATTGGCTTAACGCTGAGAGAGCAACCAAAAAAATCATGATTCCCAGCAAGCGAAGCAGAACTCCATCTACGTTCACCGCTTCATTGCGCCTCAGCAGATATAAAGTTCCCACCCCAGCCAGCGAACCGGGTACGCTTCCAAAAACCAACCATTTCACGACTTGCAAGTCGATCGTTTTTTGCTGACAGTGTTTGATTCCTCCCACTATTTTCATCAAAGTAGCAGCTACTACATCAGAACTCACGGCGATGGAAGGGGGTACTTGAAATACAAAGATTAACATTGGCGTAATTAAAGACGCTCCACCTATTCCCGTTAAGCCAACGATGATTCCGACAGCGAAACTTAAAAGCGGTAGTAAAAAATAGTCCATTACTGGTATCCGAAGTAAATTAAGGTTTTCATGTTTACCGATCGCTCAGACTGGATTGATGACCCCTTTTCTCCATGTTCCGTCGGTTGTTTCCTACTTGTTGTGATCTGGGGCGATCGTTCTAAGGTGGACATTGTTGACTTCCATGAAATTTGCCATATTAAGTACATAATCTCGATCGGCTTATCGTAGTTTATTCGATATAGGTAGCTCAAGTCTAGGTTCAAATGTAAGGAATCATACAAAATCGTCTGAAATACCCGATCTGCCGATCTACAACGTAATTTTCCCCTCGCCTCCCAAAAGAGAGGGCGGGAAAGACCGATCGCGCTCACTTTAAAGCAGAAAAATCAGCTTGTTTTCGTTATTTTCAGCTTTGATTGAATAAGAGGTTCAGTTTTGGAAATTAAATCGCCATCTAATTTAGGTAAGCTTCTTCGCTCCTTTGTTAGCTTTTTTAAGCAAGTGCTAATCGCTCATTGGCGTTCTTTACTGACGCTGCTGGTGGGTGTTTACGTACCATTGCAAATTTTTGAGTTACTGGCAGTAGAAATTTGGCAAAATCAAGGAGCATTTCCTTGGGATGAACGAATTTTATTAGCAGTTCATGGTACAGCAAGTACTCAACTGGATGTTTTTGCAGCCACCCTGACTAAATTAGGCTCATTTTCGATCGCGTTTCCGATCGCCATCTTGCTTTCTCTGCGATTATTGCTGCAACGACGCTGGCGATCGCTAATTTATTTAATCACTGCTTTGCTAGGCAGTGCCATCATTAATAACGCTGCAAAAACATTCCTGCATCGGGTGCGTCCCCACTTATGGGAATCGTTTTATCCATTACCCCACAGCTATGCGTTTCCTAGCGGTCATGCCATGACTAGCATGACGATCGCAGTAGCTTTGATTGTTTTAACTTGGAATAGCTTTTGGTGCTTACCAATTGCGATCGTCGGCAGCTTGTACGCGATCGCAATTGCCTGGACGAGATTGTATTTGGGCGTTCATTTTCCCAGCGACATACTAGCAGGTTGGATGGTTTCACTCGCTTGGACAGTTGGGATCGCTTTCCTCATCAAACCACATTTGACTAAAGCGATCGCAGAAAATAATCAGTCTGCCAAAGAAGATTCGTTACTACCTGAAGAAACAGCTACCAGTAATTAAGTTAGGACTTATGAGGAGAGCAGGGAAGAAGGAAAAAAGGCGATCGTAGGATTTTTTCCTTTTTTCTTAACCTATTCAAACATATAGCGATCCTATTTAAGTAATCAACCCCGCCCTAGCCCTCCCCTTAGTAAGGGGAGGGTTGGGAGGGCGTTAGGATTTGAAAAAGCTGTAGTGGCAGTAAAAGAATCCTAGCCCTCCCCTTAGTAAGGGGAGGGTTGGGAGGGGTTTAGTTGTTAGCAATTCATTTAGGATCGCTATAGTTTAGATTCAATTTTCAACTATCCCGATAAACTTTATGTAAATTAAATTCATAGTATCTTGATAAAATTATCGTAGATTAAATTCATAGTATCTTGATGGAATTTACGTAAATTCAATATGTATTATTCTGATGCAATTAATACGAATTAAATTAATGTAAAAAAACCTAAATTTATGGCTGGATAACTTGCTTATTTTAAAGAAATAAACTACTATAATGAATCGCGCACAGAACATCCGCATCAACTAAAAAGCGCTTTAAAAGCCTCAAGCGCTTCATAAATGAATCCGGGTAATATCTATTAGGAAAAACGATGAAACCGCCAATAATATTTACTTTGAATTTAAGACTAATTGTTTTTCATATTATCAATTCGATCTGCCAATAAGTTTATTCAAATCTGTAAAAGCATCTACCGAAAGAGGAATCAAACTTGAACATTTGGGAATTTTCTTTATTAGTTTGGTTTTGTTCGTTTACGGCTGGTTTTGTAGGAGCGCTCAGCGGCTTAGGCGGTGGAGTGGTAATCGTTCCCCTCTTAACTTCCGTGTTTGGCGTTGATATTCGATATGCTGTGGGCGCTTCATTAGTATCTGTAATCGCCACTTCTGCCGGTGCAGCTTCCACTTACATCAAGCAAGGCTTTACCAACTTGCGACTGGGAATGTTTTTGGAAGTAGCTACTACGATCGGAGCATTAATCGGTGCTTTGATTGCTACTTTCGTATCGGTTAAAGCATTAACCATCGTGTTAGCGATCGTGCTGCTTTATTCAGCTTATTTATCCCAGCAACCGCGACCGGAAAATTCCGAAACCGAAGCTCTCGATCCGATCGCCAGCAACCTCAAACTCAACGGAACTTGTCCCACTGCCAACGGACTAATGCCTTATCAAGTCCGCGCCGTACCAGCCGGATTTAGCATTATGTTAGGTGCGGGAATCCTTTCGGGATTGTTGGGAATCGGTTCTGGTGGATTCAAAGTGCTAGCAATGGATCAAGCAATGCGCCTACCATTTAAAGTTTCCACCACCACCAGCAATTTCACGATCGGCGTCACCGCAGCAGCATCGGCGGGAGTTTATCTAGCAAGAGGATATATCGATCCCGGACTTTCCATGCCAGTCATATTAGGCGTTTTACCCGGTGCTTTGTTGGGAGCAAAAGTTTTAATCGGCGCTCAAACCCGGATTTTAAGGATTGTCTTCAGTTTCGTACTAGTCCTAATGGCTTTCAAAATGGTTTATAACAGCATAATTTAAGGAGGATTTTCAAGTGTATCAATTGGATTCCAGCTATCAATTGCTTTCTTCTTTACCCTTAAAAAGTAAAGTAATTTCAATTGCATTGCCGTCGGAAAACTTAGAAGACGAACGAGAAAGCCTTGATGAATTAGTAACACAGGATGGCTTCAATCCGATCGCAGAACGGCCAATTAATATGAAAAGCGATCGCGTAAATGACATTATCAAAACATCCAGCGAACGCCAACTCGAACAACTACTCAGTAATTGGCTGCAATATGGAGTGTTTATAGCTAGCGCGATCGTTTTTGCAGGTGGACTTTTTTACTTAATTCACCACGGCTTCCAACTGGCTGATTACCACTTATTTCGAGGAGAACCTTCAGAATTGCGATCGCCAGCCGGAATCATCAATGCTGTTCTCTCAGGTAGCCGAGAAGGACTCATTCAATTCGGATTGCTAGTACTCATTGCCACCCCCATTATTCGCGTAGCACTTTCTCTACTATTTTTTCTTCGGCAACGAGACTTTAGCTATATTACAATTACTTTTCTAGTAATAGCCGGACTAATATACAGCATTGTAGGAGCTTATTATTAAACAGCTATTTTAGCTGTTAGCATTTGCTCGAATGCCCTGGAAAGATTAGTTTGAAAACGCTTGAGATGTTTCAATTTCAAAAAAGGACGTGCAATTTCTAAAATACCAGTTTCATCTGTTCTATCGTCTATAACTTGAATAGATTTTAGCGTACCGAGTTGTAACTCTTTTTTCACCATTAACTCCGAAATGGCAGCCGCACCAACCCCGCTTTCGATAACGGCTTTCACCATTTCCCCGCTACTCAAAACTAAAATCGCGTCCAACCCATCTCGATCGATCCCCCAACTTCCCAAGGCTTGCTCGAAGCGCTGTTGAGTTCCCGAACCAGCTTCTCGCATTACCCAACTGGTACGGTTAAGTTCCGATAAAAAAATCTTGGAAAGTCCAAACCAAGGATGAGATTGACCGACCACGATCAGTAAGCGATCGCCTCCTACAACTTCTTGTTCCAAAGACTTTTCTAATGATGGTTTTACCTCTCCTTCAATCAATCCCAAATCAAACTTACCATTCGCCGTTCCTTCACAAATATCTTCAGTATTAGCGAGAGTGCAATTGACAAAAATACCGGGGTATTGGCGCTTAAATTGGCTGATCTTTTCCGGCAACCAATAATTACCGATCGTCAAGCTAGAGCCTAACCGCAATTCACCCCTAGTCAAATCATTTAGCTCTCGCAATGCTCGCTCTGTCAGCTTCACTCGATCGAGGATACTTTGTGCCTCCATTTGTAACAACATTCCCGCTTCTGTAATTTCAATATGACGCCCAATTCTATGAAATAACTTAGTGCCATATTCCTCCTCTAAACTTTGAATCGCTGCACTCACAGCCGGTTGCGTAATATATAGCGCTTCTGCTGCGCGAGTAAAGTGTAAATGTTCGGCTACGGCCAGGAAAATTCGTAGTTGATCGAGGGTCATTGCGGCCATTTTTGCAACCTTTTAAATGGGGGTTTAGTGTGTTTAATAAATTATATTGATGGATTTGAAAAAAAAGAATGTTTGATTTTTAGAAGTCACAAGATTTAAAGTAAAAACCAAGCCTTGCAGGGGGATTTAATCCGAGGCAAATTTATCACATTTAATCAAATGAAATGCGATCGCGTTATCAGCTAACGCTGCGCGAATTTCAGTAAAAGGAGATACTAAATGACCGATCGAAGGGAAAAAAATCATAGCGTTCACGGACTCAAGCCGAACTGCCTTTCCTTTGGAGAAGTGCTGGCTCAATCCTTCGCCGTAATTGCACCTACCACCATCCCAGCCTCCAATATTGGCTTAATCGTCGCGCTCTCCGGTAACGGCACTTGGTTGAGTTTCTTGATTGGCTTAGTAGGACTGGTACTGGTGAGCGTCAACATCAACCAATTTGCCAGTCGTTCTGCTTCCCCAGGTTCCCTTTATTCATATATCGTCAAAGGACTGGGGCCAACAGCAGGCGTGATCTGTGGTTGGAGTTTAGTATTGGCTTACCTATTTACCGGAATGTCCGTTCTGTGCGGTTTTGCCAATTTTAGCGGTATTTTGATCGGTCATTTAGGCATTCATCCCTCCAGTATTACTTTATTGGCACTGGGCGCGGGAATTGCCTGGTATGCCGCCTATAAAGATATCCAACTTTCCGCAATAGCAATGCTGTGGATGGAAGGAGCAACTCTCCTTTTAATCTCGGTCTTGGGTGTCGCAATCTGGGCCCACAAAGGCTTTGCTCTAGATATGTCCCAACTCACCTTAGAAGGCGTTACCCCAGGAAGCGTCGCCACCGGACTGGTTTTAGTGATGTTTGCTTTCTCAGGTTTTGAAAGCGCCACATCTTTGGGAGACGAAGCAAAAAATCCCTTGAAAACGATCCCCAGAGCAGTTTTAGGCAGCACTATCTTGGCAGGTTTATTTTTTACCTGCATGACATATATCCAAGTGTTGGGTTTTAGCGGTACGGGAGTATCCATTACTACCTCAGAAGAACCTTTGGGCTTCCTGTCTCAACAAATCGGATTGGGTTTTTTGGGAGGATTGGTAGGCATCGGTGCTTTATTTAGCTTTTTTGCGTGCGTTTTGGGTTGTATCAATCCAGCCGCCAGAATTTTCTTCTTGATGGCTCGTCACGGGTTATTTCACTCTTCAATCGGTACTGCCCATTCATCGAATAAAACACCTCATGTGGCAGTTACCATGTGTTCGATGATTATGTTTCTAATCCCTGCTTCGCTGTCACTATTTCATGTTTCCTTGTTTGAGAGTATGGGATATTTGGGAGCCATTTGTAGCTATGGATTTTTAACGGTTTATATTCTAATTTCCATTGCTGCTCCAGTTTACTTGCATAAAATTGGCAAATTGCGCCCGCTACATATCGGCTTCTCGGTTTTAGCAGTTGGGTTTATGGCGATCCCCGTATTAGGTAGTGTAGGAATTCCCGGTAACGAAATGTTCCCCGTACCAGAAGCACCTTACGATGCGTTTCCTTATTTGTTCTTGATGTACTTACTAGTTACTTGTGGTTGGTTTATTATGCAACGGCTACGCTCTCCAGAAATCGTGGTTTCGATGGAGCGAGGTATCGAAGCAATTCATGCCAGATTTGAAGAAAAAACTCCTCTGGTTGGTAGTTCTCGCTTAAATCCCATTCCTTTCGATCCAGACCGCATTGATTGATTGGATAACTTAAAGCTGGAGAAGAATAAATCTTTTTGAGCATTTTTGAAGATATTCACGAGTTTGGCGATCGCAAATCAATAAACCAAAACGGCATCCTCACACAAACAGCAGTCAAAGTAACAAAAAAGGTCAATTTAAGATGAACGGATTAGTCACGGCAATTCCTACGGGCGTAACAGCATTTAGCGCTACCAATATGGATGATATCGTCATCCTTACCCTATTTTTTTCTCAAGTTACTGCGGCATTTCGGGCTAGGCATATCGTGCTGGGTCAATATTTGGGCTTTGCAACTTTAGTCGCTGCTAGTCTCCCTGGCTTTTTCGGCAGCCTGATCGTACCGCAAGCTTGGATTGGAATGTTGGGTATCGTGCCGATCGCGATCGGGATTAGCAGCTTGCTCAATCGAGATTCAGATGAATCGGAAGACGAACCAGAGATCGTACCATCTACTAACTCTCTATGGTCTGGTTTTCTGTCTCCCCAAACTTATGGAGTTGCCGCCGTTACTATCGCCAATGGCAGCGACAATATCGGTATTTACGTGCCGTTATTTGCTAGTAGTAACTGGCAAAGCTTACTAGTTATTCTAGGAATATTTTTCACATTAGTAGGAGTTTGGTGCTATGCAGCATACCGACTAACTAACGTGCCTGCGATCGCTGATAATCTAGCTCGCTATGGCAACAGCGTCGTACCTTTCATCTTGATTGGATTAGGTGCTTTGATTTTGTTTAAAAGTCATACCTTGGAAAGTACCTATTTAACTTTATTAGCACTGATAGCTAGTTGTTGCTGCGTGCTAACTATGGTTAGAAATAACCTGCGTCTAGGGATTCGGGGCTAGGGGCTAGCAAAGAAGTTGAGAATGTAGAATCAAACATTTAATTTTGCCATAATCAATACATTCAAAACGTTCTTTATGTGACCGCGAACAGTATCCAATACCACGAATAAAATTAAAAAGGAGAAAGTCATGAAAGCGTTGAAAATCTTGCTTGTATTTTTAGTTTTGTTGGTCAATCTAGTAGTAGCCAAACCTTCTTTGGCAGATAGACCGCAATTTACTAAAAGCAATGAATACCAACAAGTAACCCAAGCATTGAACGACATTTTAAAAATCCAAAGCGATCCGAACCAAACAGAGTATAAGCCAGAGCAGCTTCAACAAAAAATCGGAGGTTTACAGCTACAGAAGTATATTCTAGAAACCGCTAGAAATTGGAGCTTATGCAGCAATCAAACTGGAAGCACCTTGGCAGTTTACGCTCACAAACCTAAAAAATCTTTCTTCCCCAATGCTAATGAAAGCACTCTTTTCTATCTAGCAGATGGTGAAGTTACGGATGATGAGTGGAACTGCGACGGCGTATATCTGCCAGCTGGAGCTAAAGTGGATGGCTTAGTTGCTGGCGATCCCCAAGGACAAGAATTAGCCGAACCTCTAGCGCTCAAACTCGTACCGGGATCTCAGTTAATTGCCACTACTAATCCAGATACGGGTGCGATCGAATTAAACATTCCTCCCATTCAAGTATTTAAAGCAGGTGAAACCAGTTGGCAGGTTCCTACCTTATCGCAAGCCGATATTGACGCAACATCTCCCGACGCTCCCGTTGATTGAAAGGGGCTAGGGGCTAGGGACTAGGGGCTAGGGAAAGGGATGAAGTATGAAGTCAAAAATTTTCTCCCTGTCCCCCCATCTCCCCATCTTAATTAAGAGCAGCCGTCTCCTCGATCAACTCTAAATCCTTAAATAGTGGCGTACTCAGATAGCGTTCGCCAAAGCTCGGTTGAACTACGACAATCAAGCGCCCCGCATTAGATACGCGCTTACCAACTTTAATTGCCGCCGCAATTGCCGCTCCTGTAGAAATTCCCGATAGCAATCCTTCTTCTCTAGCTAGTCGGCGACCGTAATAAATTGCCTCTTCATCTGCGATCGCTACCACTTCATCAATTAATTCTAATCGCAATACTTCCGGGATAAATCCAGGGCCAATGCCTTGGATTTTATGCGTTCCCGGATTCCCACCAGAAAGCACCGGACTGCTCGTTGGTTCGACAGCCACCACCCGAAAGCTCGGTTTTCGTGGCTTGATTACTTCCGCAACACCCGTAATCGTACCGCCAGTACCAACCCCAGCTATTAAAATATCCACTTCACCATCCGTATCCGCCCAAATTTCCTCCGCAGTCGTTTCCCGGTGAATTTTGGGATTTGCTGGGTTGCGAAATTGTTGCAGCATAAACGCATTAGTCGTCGCGGCAGCAATTTGTTCCGCACGGCGAATCGCTCCTTTCATCCCTTCAGAACCGGGAGTTAATTCTAGTTTGGCACCGTAAGCTTTTAACATATTTTGCCGTTCCTTACTCATCGTCTCCGGCATGGTCAAAATTAAGGCGTAACCTTTCGCCGCTGCGATCATCGCCAACGCAATGCCAGTATTGCCGGAAGTCGGTTCGACTAATATGGTTTTTCCCGGGTGAATCAGTCCAGCTTCTTCCGCCGCCTCGATCATGCTCGCACCAATGCGGTCTTTCACGGAAGCGGCGGGATTCATTCCTTCTAGCTTGACGACAATCCGAGCCAAACAACCTTCCGATTGAGGAATTTTATTCAATTGAACTAAAGGAGTCCGTCCGATCAGTTCGGTTATATCACCGGCGATTCGCATATTTATACTCGCTAAAGCTAAATGAAGTACATGGGATTCGACTCTTGACGATCGTTTCTTCGCTCATGGAGAACTTGTAAGGTATAGCGTCCTAAAACAGCGATCGCGGCTGCTGTTGCTTCCTCCCAAACTTCTTGAATGATGATATTTTCCAAGGTTTGGGATTCTTTCTCATTGGACTCGCGGCGGTATTGCTTACCTTCTAAGCAATCTAGAACTTCCAGCAGCCCTATCTGTTGGGGCGCTCTAGCTAGTAAATAACCACCTTTTACTCCTCGTTGACTGCGGACAATACCGCAACGACGCAATTCGATCAGCAATTGCCCTAAATAGCGCTCTGGGATTTGTTGCTCGGCCACTACCTGTTCGATCGATAAGAGTTTTCCTCGTTCGTAGTGGCTAGCTAGTTCTAAGAGCGCTAGCAGAGCGTATTTCACCTTACTAGACGGTTCCATTTATATCAAAAGCCGAACTTAATCTATAATATACTACGGTATACCAATCGACTTATAGTAATTTAAATAAATTAATCCTCATTTGCCCCTTTCATTCTTGTATAAACGGGCAAACATCTGCTCTATGGCCGCTCAAAAAAGCAACTTATTATACAGATTTTTTTCCATTTTGGAGCATTTACCACTAGACTTTTAATCAATCTGTAGATTAAACTACGATAAACCAACCGATTTTACGGAGTTAAAATGTCAAACGCCCAAAAAGTGCGTGAAGAATTAAGCTTTGTCGAACCACAAAGCCAGGTGAAATTACAAAAAGTACCGCGAGATATATTTAAAAAATTGACGCCGAAAAAACTCGGAGGCGGATTACTTCTAATCCTTGGTTATTTACTCTCGCCCCTGTGCTGGTGGAACGACCTGTTGTTTAATCTGCCGATCGCCTATTGTTTTGGCTATATTTGTAGTTGGTTATCGTCGAATTTACTTTTACCGGGTTTGATTGTCGGATATTGGATTTCTAATATCGCTGGTATTCTTTTAATGCAAATAGGAACTTTAGAAGTTTTTCAAGGTGAAAACGAAAAGCGCGATTTTAAAAAAGAGTTACTGACTGGCTTAATCTCCTCAACTGCTTACACCCTACTAATCTTGGGATTAATTCAACTGAAAATCCTCGATACGCCCATATTCTTTTCTGGAAAATGAGATAACAAACTATTGAGTTGGCTGATTAGGTGAAGCGAATTTTCCTAAATCCAACCATTTCGGAGGGTCTTTGCTCAGAAACAAAGGTAAATTTCCATTCCATTTTTCTATAGCTTGCTTAAGCAATACCTCGCCATTTAAACTTTCCCGAATCAGTCTTTGTGCTTCGGCTTCCCCTTTTGCTAAGTTTATTTTGGCCTGAGCTTCTTTAGATGCCTTTAATGCAACAAACTCAGCGCGTTTAGCTTCCTGTTCGGCAACTTGCTTTGCTTCTACTGCTTCCCCAAATCGCGCTGAAAAATGAACGTGAACTAGAGAGATATCATCAACAGCAATGTGATAATTGGCTAGTCGATTAGTTAACCCATCATCTACACCTGCTTTTACTTCTCCTCGTTTAGTGATAATTTCCTCTGCCGTATATTGAGCGATTACAGCTTTTAGCACTTCCTCTACTGCTGGATTGATAATTTTTTCGATGACTGCATTTTCATCTCCAATTTGTTGAAAAACTAGATTAACTTCTGATGGGATTAGATGCCAATTAAGAGCAACATCAGCAAAAACATCTTGTAGGTCTTTGGAAGAAGCTTCTGCTGAAATTTCTTGTTTTTGCACTCGCACGCTTAACTTTTTAACAGTATTAATTATCGGTACGATCGTATGGATGCCTTCTCCGAGAATTTGCGTTTGTACTTTACCAAATTCCATGATTACGCCTCGTTCTCCCGCATTCACGATGACGAATGGCGTAAATAAAAGGAACATTAATAATAAAAATGCCGCTACCTTACTAGGTTTACTATAAAGTATTTTATTTTTAGCCATTGGAAATTTGAACATATCAATTTTATTAATTGTTACAAATTTGGCAATGGTGGGTTACGGCGCTGTAATTTAATTATTGGTTTTGATGCTGAGATTGTCTTATGTGCTTAACCCACCCGACAATTAAATAACTAGGAGAGAAAGAGTCTAGAATCAAGAGTTTATTCTTAATCCTGACTTCTGACTCCTAAATTCTTCCGCTCAAATTTCGTAATGCCAGAAAGGTTGTTCGTTAGTTACTACAAATTTACGGCCTAAGCTTTGAATAATTCCTTGCTTTTCAAATTCATTGAGCAGTCGGGTAACTGTTACTCGACTAGAACTGATAATTTCTGCGATGTCTCGATGAGTTAAACGCAAATCGATTAGTTTACCTTGGTTTGTTTCTCGACCGAATTTCTGGGATAGCCAGATCAGTAAGCGCAGTAAAGCTGCATCAACTGGTTTGCTGTGTAATATTTCTAAAAATTCTCCTAATTGTTGTGCGTGCAAAACCATAGATTGAGTAAGTTGAGGCAATTTACTAAGAGGTAGTGCAGTTGCTTCTACGTCAGTTAAGCATTCTATTCTATAAGGATCGGCTTTTGAGAGTGCTTTGCCAACGATATCGCCCGATCCCCACAATCCAATGGTGATCGGCGTTCCGTCTTTTAACCAGGTTGCAGTACGAATAGCGCCTGTTTCTATTTGCCATAAGTAATCTTGGCTGAGCGGTAAGAGGGATCTGTATGCAAATCTGCGTCGTATTAAGGGGGAAGAACTAGTTAGCGAAGTTGGGAAAATAGTCATTTTTAATGATGATAATGTTGTAAGTTTTTGACGATCGATCCCTCAACGGGGTAGAGGTGAATCTAAGCATTTTCTGGGAATTGGCAATTCGTTAACGGGCATCTAAGTTGCATAAGGCGTGCAGTGGAAAAAGGTGAAGGGGGGAAACGGTTGAAAAATCTACCTTTCCCCTCTCATCGGATGTTGCTATTTGAAGACGATCGGCCTCATCAGCCGCTACTAGCAAGAGTCTCTAGATTTGTGATATCGATTATACTACACTAACTTGACCGATAAACCGAAGATTTAAAAAAATATTTTATTTTATGCCAAAGATTTTTGGTCGATCGAGTCCAGCGTGCGGTCAAGACACGCCTAAAGTAGTAAGTATGAGCATTTCAATTGAAATGGCTTAACACGGCTTGGTGTGCATTCCCAGCCGTTAATTTGGTTAGCTTAATAGGGTTTCGGGTACAAATTCACTTTAACCGTGTCATTTATCTTTCCCCTGCCAAAATTAAAAGTGACAGCGTTTAAGTGAAGTAGTGGGGGTCTTCTGGATTGGGAAAATCCACGTTGCGGTGCTTGATTGGGGGTTTGATAACGGCAAAGCGTGGCAGGATCGCGATCGCAAATCTGGATGTAGCGAATAAAACCGTACACTTATAGGAGATTGGTTGATGATTTCAACGCGATGCCTTGTTCAAACACTTAACCATCCGTTATTCGATTCCCCAAATAAAAAATACTTTATAGATATTAGATCTATAAAGTATTTTTTATTTGGGGATTTGATTTCTAGGCTGATAGCTGTATAACCGTACAATGTCGTATCTATTTGTGGGTTCCTGGGAAAGACACTTCGCAAAAATCGCTCCATGTCTTTCCTATTTCTAATATGCCCTTTTTTTAAGGAAAATTTCACATCTCTAAAAAAAATCCGTAATTTTTACATTTCTTAACTAAAAATCTGTATTGCTCAGTCGGTTATTCGGGTGTAAGAAACCCGGTTTCTATTGCTGTAAAGTTCAAGCATTGACTAAAATATTTCGAGGAATTACCTAAAGTTCGATTTCTCCAATCAAATGGTTTTGATTCCAATAAGTCAATTAATGTTTTGTATTCTTCTTTTGTAAAAGTTACCCCTCTCGGATTTTTACCGCTTTCTATAAGATCGAACACAAATTGCCATTTATATTTCCTTTTCCCATGTTCCTTTTTTAGATGTAAATAAAGAAGATCATTTTGATAAATAGTGGCTTTTCCTGGAAAATCATCAAGAAAGAAGACTCGTTTGTTAAGGATTGCAGGTCGTTTGTTAGTATTACTTTCCTTTACAGCTAGCATTGCCAATATCTCCTTAGTTAGTTTGATATTCTTTAGTTCCAGTTAGCTCAATTTCAGCAATTAGAGCATTAAAACGGTTTTGTTAACCCCCCTCAAAAAGGGGGGTTAAATTTATGTTTAATACTCCGGAACTGAAGAATCGACTTCCCGACTCCAAGCGGTAATTCCACCTTTGACGTTAGTACCTTCAATTCCTGCTTCTTTGAGAATTCCTAACGCTTTTGCGGAACGACCACCCATTTTACAATGAGCGATTAAGCGATGACCATTAAGTAATTGTTTAACTTTTTCAACGCCTTCGCCTTGTTCGATATCCGGTAATGGCACTAAAACAGAACCGGGAATTCTAGCAATTTCGTATTCGTTGGGATTGCGAACATCAAGTAGTACGAAATCATTTGCGCCGCTATCAAGTAGCTGCTTCAATTCTTGGACGGACATTTCGGAGATTTCCATTTGCCGTTTCGCCTCCTCTGCCCTTGCTTGGGGAATACCGCAGAATTGTTCGTAGTCTATCAGTTTTTCAATGACCGGGCGCACTGGATTTGGTCGCAGTTTTAATTCCCGGAATTTCATTTCTAATGCGTTGAATAGCAGCAATCTTCCGCTAAGGGTTGTACCTTTACCAAGGATTATTTTGACGGTTTCTGTGGCTTGAATAACTCCAATTATTCCGGGGAGAATACCTAAAACGCCACCTTCTGCACAAGAGGGAACCATTCCTGGTGGTGGGGGTTCTGGGTATAAGTCGCGGTAATTTGGCCCATCTTGGTAGTTGAAGACGGTGGCTTGTCCTTCAAAGCGGAAGATGGAACCGTAAACGTTTGGCTTATTCAGCAATACGCAAGCATCGTTTACTAAATATCGAGTGGGGAAGTTATCGGTGCCATCCACTACGATATCGTAAGGTTTAATGAGATCGAGTGCGTTAGCTGAAGATATGCGAGTGTTGTACAATTCAACCTGACAAGCCGGGTTGATTTCCAAAATTCGGTTTTTGGCAGATTCGATTTTTGGTTTACCTACCCAAGAGGTGCCGTGAATAACTTGGCGTTGCAGGTTGGAATTATCTACCACATCGAAATCGACAATGCCGAGTTTTCCGATTCCTGCTGCTGCTAGATACAGCAACAACGGGGAACCGAGCCCACCAGTACCAATACAGAGGACGCTGGCGGCTTTGAGGCGTTTTTGCCCTTCCAGTCCTACTTCCGGCAAAATTAGGTGGCGGGAGTATCTTTCGTATTCTTCTTTTGATAACTGGATTTCATCCAGGTTCGGATTGAGCATGGCAATCTGATAGGGAAAAGCGGATCTAATATTTTACCTTTAAAAATTACCTTCGCGCCCTTCGTGCCTTAGCGGTTTTTACAATTTGTTTAATTATTCAGAAAAAGCAATAACTTCCTCTGGCTGAAATTGGTGATTGTCATCGAGGCACCAGCTACGCAATTCGCCAGCTTTTCCTTGGGGTACGGAGACGATGATATAAGAATACACTGGCCATGCGATCGCGCGATCCATCTCGGAAGGTATCGCTGGATGATCTGGGTGAGAATGATATATGCCAATAATATCCAAATTGCGATCGCGTGCTTGCTTCTGTGCATTTAGCATATCTCTAGGTGCGATCGCATATCGACTTTCTCGACTCGTTACCCCTCCCCCCTCCGGTAATTCCCTCGCCGTCTCTTCATTCCAAGCATTTTCCATTGGCCAAATTTCTACCACCCTTTTGCCATCATCACTTAAATGTCCCACGATGATACCGCAACACTCATCAGGATAAGTGCTTTCAGCATGAGTGCGAATAGCTAGTAAATGATGGGATTCCAGTTCGATCATATTGATTTTAGATTTTCCCCTCTCCTATTTTTCTATGAGGGATATAGTGGGGCATTTCAACAAAACTAATAGCTATTAAAGATAAACAATTAATATTACCAGAATTAGATCAAAGAAAACCAGTATCCTACGTTCGATTGTCACTCTGATAAAAGCTTGGCTATTTTGGACTTATGGATGAAAAACCTCCATAATTGCGATTTATTTGGAAAATATCTGGGTGTTAATGAAAACCTACCTCGTTTCCAGTTCCATACTAGGGATTGCTTCACTCTTTTGCTTATTTCCCATTGTTACGACAGCCCAAATCGTTCCCGATGGCACGTTGCCCGTGAATTCGATCGTCACCCCACAAGGAAATATTAATTTAATTGAGGGAGGAACAAAAGCAGGGAGCAATCTATTTCATAGCTTTCAAGAATTTTCCATTCCCACTGGTAGCGAAGCTTTCTTCAACAATGCAGTAGATATAAACAATATTTTTACTAGGGTAACTGGTAGTTCGATTTCTAATATTGATGGATTAATTAAAGCCAACGGCACGGCAAATTTGTTTTTTCTGAATCCCAATGGGATTGTTTTTGGTGCCAATGCACAATTGAATATCGGTGGTTCGTTTTTAGCGAGTACCGCTAGTGGAATTAGGTTTGCTGATGGTACAGAGTTTAATACAACACCAAATCAAAATACATCTTTACTGACAATTAACGTTCCGGTTGGCTTGCAATATTCAACTAATCCCGGAAGTCTTACCGTACAAGGACAAGGGCTGCCTTTACCTAGACCTGTAGATGGGGAAACCATAGCCCAACAAGCAGCTAGAAACATTCAATTACAACAAGAATGGCTCAACAGCCCCGTAGGTTTAGGAGTACAGCCAGGAAGAACCCTCGCCTTAGTAGGTGGTAACATGGCTTTAGAAGGCGGCATATTGAAAGCACCATCTGGACGGATTGAAATAGGTAGCGTTGCTGATGCTGGTGTAGTCAGTCTAAACCTTACTGAGCAAGGCTGGGCATTAGGATATGCAAATATTCCCGCTTTTGGCAATGTTCAACTTTCTCAACTAGCAACAATGATTGCCAGCGGTGAAGGTGGGGGCGATATTCAAGTCCAAGGAGGACGAGTAGCCCTGAGTGGTGAATCAAGAATATTGGCAGATACATTGGGCAGTCAAAATGGTGGGACTGTATCCATTCAAGCTCTTGCTTTAAGTCTTGTCGAAGGTTCGAGAATCACAGCCAGTACTATCAATCAAGGCACAGGGGGTAATCTGATAGTCAAGGCGTTAGAGTTTGTAGAACTGATTGGCACTTCGGTAGATACTGGATATCCTAGTGGCTTAGAAGCAGAAACTTTTGTCAGTGGTGCAGCAGGAAGCTTGACCATTAACACCGGACGGTTAGTTGTGAGAGATGGAGCATCAGTTTCAACTTACACTGGTGGCACGGGTCAAGGCGGCAATTTGTTTGTCAATGCAACTGAAGCAGTAGAAGTAAGTGGAACCAAACCAAAAGGCAATCCAGGGGGATTGTTCAGTCGAGCATTCGGTATTGGAAAAGCAGGAGATTTAACGATTCAAACTAGGAAATTGAGCCTTGAGAACGGAGCAGAAATATCCACATACGGAGGAAATTTACTAGTACAGGCTACAGACTCCGTAGAAGTATTAGGTACAGGCCCTATAGGGTTCCCGCAGTCAACACTATCCACTAAAGTCCTTAACGGAGAAGAAGGCTTGAGGGTAACAGGAGGCAATTTAATAATTGAGACAGGGAAGTTGAGCATCCGCGATGGAGGCGAAGTTTCTACGTCAATAGATGGTCAAGCAGATGCAGGCAATCTCTTAATTCGGGCTACCGAGCTAGTAGAAGTAGTGGGTGAAGGGCCTGATTTTTTTCTAGGTGGACTTTCTAGCAACATCAGTTCGGATGTTGGCTCCGATGCGGTTGGTAAGGGAGGCAATATTATTATTAACACTCCGATGTTAAGTATTCGGAATGGGGGACAAGTCTCCGCTCAGTTATATGGTAAAGGCCAAGGCGGAGATATTCAGGTAAAAGCAGATTTTGTAGAAATTGTAGAAGCCAGCCGGGTTATTACCTTTGGAGACTTCCGAATAAGGTCATCTAGTGAAATTTCTACAAGTGTGTTGAGCGATGGGGATGGACAAGGTGGGTCAATAGAAATTGACACCAACATACTCAGACTAAGTGATGGTGGAAGACTAGGCAGTGGAATATTGGGAAAAGGAAATGCTGGCAGTATTCAAGTACGAGCCAATGAGCGTATGGAAGTTGTTGGAGTTGCCAAAGACGATGGTCTGCCCAGTATGGTTGAGGCAGTTGTATCAGGCCAAACCACTAATGCACAAGGCGGCAGGATAAATATCGAAACTCCGATGTTAAGCATTCGCGATGGAGGGTTGGTGGCTGCTGCTACGAATGGTTTGGGTAATGCTGGCAGTATTGAGATTCGAGCAAAAGATGCGGTTGAACTGATTGGAGGTTCAATTGACAATGTAACTGGTTTAACTACATCAGTTTTTCCTAGCGCCAAGGGCGAGGGTGGCAGTCTAACTTTAGAAACCGAACGCTTGACCATGACAGGATATAGTACAATTTCTGCTGGCACTACTGGAGATGGTAACGCTGGCAATATTTTGGTGCGAGCAAATGTAGTGGAATTGAGCGGTGATAGCAGAATAGAAGCTTCTAGTTTCTTATTGGAAGAAGTTCCCGGTTTAATGGAAGAAGTTCCCAGAATTGGGAATGGGGGAACTATTAGGATTGAAACGGGACGGTTGCAGCTGAATGATGATTCTTCCATAGCCGCTTTTACTTATTCTTCAGCATCAGGGGGAAGCATTACAGTAGATGCTTCTAAATCTGTACAATTGAGCGGTAACACGCGCTTAACAACAAGTGCCCTCGCTGCTGGTGATGCACGAGACTTGACTGTTAAAACTGGAGAGTTAATTGTCCGAGATGGGGCAGGAATATCCGCTTCTACTTCTGGTACAGGTAATGCAGGGAACTTAACCATCATCGCTGACTTAGTGGAATTGGCTGGAATTAGAGTCAGAGAAGATGGGGAGGTTTTCCCCAGCAGATTGAATGCACTCAGTGAGGGGGATGGCGCGGCTGGTTCATTAAGAATTAATACTGGACGATTAATCGTTAGGGATGGGGCAGGCGTCTCTGCAAGTAATACAGGTTTGGGGAAAGCAGGTAACTTGAACGTGACCGCTGACTCTATAGTGCTTGATAATAATGGCAAACTCGACGCAACAACAGCAGCCGGGAATCAAGGGAATATTAATATAGATTCCCAATCCCTAATATTACGTCGAGGCAGTCAAATTAACACCAACGCTACTGATACTGCAACAGGCGGCAACATCAATATTAATACCAATACCCTCGCTGCACTGGATAATAGCGACATCAGTGCCAATTCTGTCAACGCTCAAGGTGGTACTGTTATTATCAATTCTCAAGCTATTTTTGGCGCACAAGTCCGCACTAGAGATGAATTAATTCGCCTACTCGAAACCGATGTTCCGGCATTGCTCGCTCCCTCCCGTTTGCCTAGCAGCGATATCACCGCTACTGGTAAAGATGCTTCTTTAAGTGGCACGGTGGCGGTTAATACCCCAGATATCAATCCGGGTGCTGGTTTAGTGGAATTATCAGAAAATCTGGTAGATGCGACGGCGCTGGTTACTTCTAGTTGTCGCGCCAGGGGAAACGAACAAAGCCGTTTTACCGTTACGGGAAGGGGCGGTTTGCCACCTACTCCTGATGAAACCATTAGCGATGAAGCAACTTGGATGGATTTAAGACCGATCGCAATCTCTCAATCTACTCAACCAAATCGCTCTAGCACATCTAGTTTACCTAGTTCCCCTCATACTCGGCAAACCCCTGAAATTGTCGAAGCCCAAGGTTGGACAGTAAATGAGAAAGGCCAAATAACATTAGTAGCACAAGCATCTAGAGTGACTGCATTTGCTACAGGATTAGGAACTCATCAATGTTAATTATTTGATTCGTTTTATATCATGTCCGGTTGCATATATTTTGTGTAAGGGCGGGTTTTAACGAAAAAGTGGTGTTTGATACCAGAATTGTGCGCTAAACCCGCCCCTACGATACACTAACGATGCCACTGGAGATGATATTACTTCATCCTTTAATTTATGCAGGCACAAGCTCGCTTTTTACAGTAGCGTATGCCCAATCCAGCCAAGGAAGTAGCGCTTCTATATCAGAAGTTTCTACCGTTGCACCTCCCCAAATTCGCAATCCCGGAGGTGCAGCGCGATAAGGTGCAATATCATAAGCGACTTGCTGTTTCTCCAGCAGTTTAGCTAATTTCTTGGCAAATTTGGCTTGGTCTTCGGGAGAGAGGCTGGTAAAGGCAGTATCGACGATTTTCAAGCAAATCGAGGTACAAGAGCGAGTTTCTGGTTTTTCGGCCAAGAAATCTGCCCAATTGCTTTGTGCTACCCATTTTGCGATCGTATTTAGATTAGCCTCACTACGACCAATTAAACCAGATAGTCCGCCCACACTTTCCGCCCACTTCAATCCATACAGCGCATCTTCCACGCACAACATCGATGGCGTATTGATCGTATCCCCTTTAAAAATACCCTCGATCAACTTACCTTTTTGAGATAAGCGAAAGATTTTGGGGATGGGCCAAGCTGGTTCATAGGTTTCCAGTCTTTCAACAGCACGAGGAGAAAGCACGATGACTCCATGTTGTGCTTCCCCACCCAACACTTTTTGCCAAGAGTAAGTCAGCACATCTATTTTCTGCCAGGGAATATCCATTGCAAAAACAGCCGAAGTCGCATCGCAAATCGTCAGTCCTTGACGATTGTCGTCTATCCAATCACCGTTGGGAACTCTCACGCCGGAAGTCGTTCCGTTCCACAAAAACACTACATCATGACTGAAATCCACTTGACTTAAATCCGGCAAACTGCCATAAGGCGCTTTCATCAAGCGAAGGTCGGGTAACTTTAATTCATCTACTACATCTTTTACCCATTCCTGGCCAAAACTTTCCCATGCCAGGATATCCACGGGTCTTTGTCCGAGTAGCGACCACAATGCCATCTCGACGGCACCGGTATCGGAAGCGGGAACGATGCCTAAACGATAATCAGCCGGAACGCCTAAAATTTGCTTAGAGCGCTCTATAACTTCTGCTATTCTCACTTTACCATCTTCAGAACGATGGGAACGACCTACACAAGCACTTTGAAGATTAGCTGCAGACCAGCCTGGAGGTTTTGCACAAGGCCCAGAGGAGAAATGAGGAATGCTAGGTTTAGTTGTTGGGTTAGTTAATTGATCTGACATTTTTTAGTCGAGTTGAATAAATACTCATTGACACTCCCCCGTCAAGCTGGCGCTGTGACCGGGGATTCTTGTTTCACAGAAAAACGCTTTTTGGTAAAAGTACCAACAAGTCTTACATCCTCTCCACAAGCTTGAAATACGTTATGTCCTACCGTATTTGTTGACAGTATTCTTAACCCTTCTTCCCTTACGTTTTTTGCGGCATTTTCATCTCTATCATGGTGAGTTTGACAACTTGGACAAACCCATTCACGAATGCTTAGATTTAATGAATCATTCTTAAATTTGCAGCAATTACAAAGCTTTGTACTGGGGAAAAATCTGTCAACCTTAATAAGTTTTCCTCCCTCTCTATTCAGCTTGTAGCCTATAAAATTCAGCAACATTCCCAAACCAGCATCTAATAATGATTTGGCTAATTTGGTTCGTGCTAATCCTTTAACACAAAGGTTTTCTGCTACAATGACTTGGTTTTTGTCAACTAGCCTTCTTGAGAGTTGGTGAAGGAAATCAAGTCTAGTATTAGCTATCTTTTCATGGACTTTAGCTACTCTTTTCACCTGCTTTTTGCTATTTAAGGAGCCTTTTATCTTTCTAGATAAAGCTTGTTGCCTGCGTTTCAATCGTTTAGCGTATTTTTTGGTAAGTTTGATTGGGTCTACTTTATAACATTTTTCCCCATCAAACACAGTTACTAAACTGTTTAACCCAAGATCGATTGCTGATATCTTCCCTTGCTTATTGGTTATTAAATCATCAGTATCAGGGAGTTTTTTAAGTTGGGTAAGGTCGCGAGCCATATCGCAATAACTCATTCTCTTCCCCGTTTCTTGATACTGATTGTTAGTTTTATTTAGGTAATAATTCCACACAAAACGGGAGCAACCAAAGCTTTTGGCTAGAGCTATTTCCTGTTTTTTGTTTGGATAAATTCTTACCTTCAAAACGTTTAACATCAGTACAAAGCAAGTTTTTACACTATCTTTAAACTTTACTACATTTCTACTGATATGACAAGAGAAAAAAGCATTAAAATTAGACTGACTGAGCAAGCGTTTGGACAAATTAGCCTTGACGCAAAAAGCAAAGTTTTTTCTGGCTCGGTCGTGATTCGGGGTTATATTAAACGCTTGGCTAAAATGGATTCGCTACGCTCAATTCATCTCCCGTTAAATCTAAAGATTGTAACGGGGGTCAAGAAAGCTCCATTTATGATAGAACGGAGCGAATGGCCTTTGCCCTAACAATAGTATTGTATGAATTTACGGCATTGATTAGTTTATCTTCTATTCTTTTAATTTTTCAATAATTGCCACTAAATTATTTGTGGGAATCAGAGATTAATTTTTACCGCAAATTAAAGCAGATTAACGCAGATTAGAGGGGGATTTTTCCAGTTTTTCAAATTCTTAAGAATTGTTGGATGTAGCTAGCCAACTTTTGTAGGAGTTGACTGTCTGTACTGGGAACTGGTGTTAAGTAAAAATGTTCTCCTTGCACTAATCTAAGGCTCAGTTTGTAAAACTGAATGCCCATTAAGTTTAAGGATTCAACTTGTATGCCAGTAATATTGTTAATCGGACAGCTAATCATTTTGGTTCCCAGCCAGCCTTTCTGTTTGAAAGTTACTCGATTGTGATGTTTATCAAATCGGCAAGTTTTGACTGGAGAAGTAAACATCATTAAGTTGGCACCAATAATGCAAAACATCCCAAACCAATCTATCGGTGGATTCTGAGATATAAAGATGAACAAACCTACCGTTGCTGTCCCAATACTCAAGAGCCAAATTCCGATTGGACGCTCTTGCAGCGTTAGTAAAGTTAAAGTTTGCTCTACCACTTTCATAAGTTTATTCTTCAACTCAGAAGAATTCAGCAGCCAAAATCCGGAATTTTAGAGTATTTCAATAAGAATTCTGTATTTACAAAGACTAAATTCGTGACTAATTGAAATATTTATTTGAATTATATCCATAAAAAAATTTAGGCGATCGTATTCTTTTAAAATCTATCTTATGATTCCTATGATTCTGACTCCTGAATTCTCCTCTTAATGCGCTTTACCTGCCCCCAAATACAGTTCTCCAACTTTCGGGTCATTTAATAATTCTAGTCCAGGGCCGGAAAAGCGATCGCGTCCGCTTTCGAGCACGTAACCTCGATGAGACATTTCCAACGCTTTCCGAGCATTCTGCTCTACCAATACAATAGCCGTTCCAGTCTGATTAATCTGTTTGATTTGCTCAAAAACGTTATTTACCAAGATGGGAGACAAGGCAGCCGAAGGTTCATCTAACAGTAGCAAACTTGGCTCTAACATCAAAGCTTTGCCCATTGCCAACATTTGCCGTTCTCCACCAGAAAGCGTACCTGCACGTTGACGACGGCGATTAGCTAACACGGGAAAAGTGGCGTAGATTTTATCCTTCAGCGGTTGTAGAGAAACATTGCGGATAAACGCTCCCATCTCTAAATTTTCTTCTACTGTTAGAGAGGGGAAAACGTTAGCTATTTGAGGTACGTAACACAATCCCTTTTGCACGATTTGATCTGATTTTAAGCCAGCAATATTTTCACCTTTAAAATTTATTTTGCCTTGATGAGGAGTTAAAAGCCCAAAGATAGTTTTAGCCAAAGTAGATTTTCCTGCTCCATTAGGGCCAATTACTGCTACTAATTCACCGGGCTCGATTCGGAAATTAACGCCTTGCAGAATATCCAAATCTTTGACATATCCTGCATAAACATCTTCTACTTCTAATAAAGGCTCATTGGGCATAGGACTTTCGATTTTAGATTGAAGAATTGGCTTTATATTTAGTCATTGGTCATCAATCAGTGTTGTTACAAATGACCAATGACCAATGACTAATGACAAATAACCAATGACTACTGAGGTGTTTGCTGCAAATCTGGACGTTCTTCGGGGACGATAGCACCTTCTACAGGACATACCTGGAGACAAATGCCGCAGTCGATGCAGGTGGCAAAATCAATCCAGTACCAATCAGTACCTTTGACATTTTTGCCAGGGCCTTCGTGAATGCAAGCAACCGGACAAGCATCAACGCAGTCGGCAACGCCTTCGCAAGTTTCAGTAACAATTGTATGGGGCACGGTCTTCTCTCTTTTGAAATCGGCAGACGAGTGTGAATCTCACTTTTGGTGTAGCTCGCATTTACAAATTTTAATGCTTTTTTGCTTAGAGAGTTTCTACCGTAGGGGAACCATCTGGTTTTACCCAAGCAATTTGGCGGATGCGACGACGACGGGCATATTCGCGAATTTCATCGGGGTCGCGTCCTCCCAAGTCAATTTCTACACGCACTAGGTTAGCTAATTCTCTCAAGTTCTGAGCGTAAGCAAAAGCTGCCCCGTAAGCTCGGTCAGTTTCAGGGACAACTAACCACTCGCTGGCTGGACTTTCCTGCGGTAATTGACCGGTGGGTAATAAAGCTTGATGGAGGTCTTCGATATTCAGGCAAAAACCTATACCGGGAACGTTTTCCCCTTGTGGGTGATAAAGGCTGAGTAGTTGGTCGTAGCGTCCGCCTTGTCCTAAGATGCGCTGTCCTGTCTCGGTTTCACCAACTACTTCAAATACTATTCCAGTGTAGTAGTCAAAGGTTTGAATTAAGCTCAAATCGAGAGTTATTTTGGAGCTAATGGGTGATTTTCCGTCGGCTTGGGCAAAACTTTGGTCTAGTAATTCAATCAATGATTTGAGATTGTTGAGTGCTGCTTGCTGGGGTGGTTCTAAGTTGAATTGGGCAACTTTTTCCAGTACGTCTGTGGGGCGTCCTCGCAAATCTAACAGTATGAGCGCTCTTTGACGCAGTTCTTCTGAGAGTGGTAATGTTTCTAGGGTAACGCGATCGAGATGCGCGATCGCACGCCTTACCCTATCTTGCCACTCTGGTGGGAAAGTTGATAACAGGCTGCGAGTGAGTCCCGCTTCTCCCAACACCAGATTCCAGTTACCCAAACCTAGCTGATTTAAACATTCTGAGAGCAAAAGCAAAATTTCTGCATCAGCTACCAATCCAGCCCCACCGATCAGTTCCACCCCAGCTTGATAAAACTCCTGCTGATTATTATGACTGCTGGAGTGCGATCGACGAAATACGTTGGCATTGTAATAAAGTCGTTGCGGATAAGTGACGCCCGCCATCCGAGTCACTGCCGTCCGTGCAATACTAGCAGTTAGTTCCGGTCGCAGTCCCAGCCCCTCTTCCTCTCCATTTTGGATTTGCAGCACCGTAGAGCGGTTAATTGCTCCCCCAGCCATCAAAGTTTCCAAAAGCTCGATAGTTGAAGTAATGATTCGGTGATAGCCCCACCGATGGTATACCTGCTGCAAGCGTTCTTCAATCCATCGTTTTTGAGCCACCTCTAGAGGCAATAAATCCCTTGCCCCCGGCGCGTAAAAATTCAGTCCTTTATCATTGGTTTGCATAAAATTTGCTCCTCTACTATCCCCTCTGGGGGAGGGGAAAGAGGAAGATGAGGGAAAGGCAAGGGGTGATTGATGCACCATTACTTTTTCTTTTCGTTGTTGACTGTCTTTTTACCAAATAAGCCAAATAAACCACCACCGGATTTTTCAGCTTGTTTCTTTTTAGCAGCCGCCGCCGCTTTATCTGCGATTTTTTCCATTAATTTTTTCACTTCTAAAGCTTTTGGCTCTTGTGGATTTAACTTAAAAGCTTGGTTCATATGAACTTTTGCCATTGTCATCTGGTCTTGCCTTAAATAAGCTATTGCTAATAAGCCATGACAGCGACTACTATTCGGCTCCATTTTTAAAGCATCTTTCAATTCCAAAATGGCTTTTGGAATGACATTTTTTTCCAGATATTCTTCTGCTCGACGACAGTAAGCTTCAGCGGCTGAATTTTCGGGTTTTTCTACTTTTTTATCAACAGAAGGCATCATTCCCGCACCAGGTTTAGCCGTGCTTGAAATACCTGCTCCCCCGGCGGTAGGTGCTGGTTGGGCTGCTGGTTGAGCAGGTCTGGAGGTAGCGCCCTGACCTGCTTTCCGCTGTAAGTAAACTAAATTTAACTCGCTGATTTGAGCTATATTGTCCAACACTCGATCGATCGATTCGTATTGTTTTTCAGCTAAACTTTGCAGCGCTGTTTGATACTCCTGTTCTATATTGCCAGCTTTCGATAATTTTTTAGCTAGTTCGCTTTGGATTTGCACCTTATCTTTTTCCTGAACCAAACGCTTACTAATGCGACTTAAAAGAGCATTATGTTCGGCGCGAGTTTGGTCGGCAAACAGTTGTTCGTAAGCTGGGTTCACCAGTTTAGCAAACAACTGGCTAGCTTGTTGTCTTAATTCTTCCGATTCGGTACGACAACTGTCTGGATGAAGACGACGAGAAATTTTGAGATACCTTTTGCGAACGTCATTTGCCGTCGCATCCAACGCTACTCCCAAAACGGCATGGTGGTCTGTGAAATCAAACTTGAATAGTCCTTGTTCTATATTAAGAGCCATAATTTAGTTTCCGTCTTCTGAAGCGATTAGATCTAGTGTACTTCGCCACATCTATATATGCGCTAGGGGGAATTTACGGCTTTACTCCATGCTGATAATGGAGGAACCTGCATAAGTTTGCTACTTAAGGTGTGATGAATATAACCATTAGTAGCTAAAATCCGTCCCGAACTAATCTGTAAGGGACTACCATCATAGGCAGTTACCTTGCCACCTGCTTCTTCTACTAACACTATTCCCGCTGTCATATCCCAAGGAGAAAGACCTCTTTCCCAGTATCCATCAAGACGGCCACAAGCTACATGAGCTAAATCTATGGATGCTGCACCACTGCGCCGCACGCCTTGGGTCAAATGGGTGAGGTGACAAAATTCGGCATAATTATTATCTGATGTTTCGCGGCGATCGTAAGCAAAGCCAGTAACCAGCAAACATTTGTTTAGTTCGGATGTGGGGGAAACTCTGATGGGGCGACGGTTGCGCGTGGCACCCAATCCTTTGGCGGCGCGATATAGTTCGTTATGAAAAGGATCGAAAACTACTCCTACTTGGGGAACTCCTTCGATGAAAAGTCCGATGGAGGTGGCAAAAAAAGGATATTGGTGAGCAAAGTTAGTTGTACCATCTAAGGGATCGATCGCCCAAAGGTACTCGCTGTTATTTTCTCCCAGTTGACCTGATTCTTCTGCCAAAATCCCGTGCTGGGGAAAGTGACGACCTAAAATTTCCAGAATGGTAGCTTCCGCCGCTTTGTCTGCTGCGGTTAATAAATCTCCCGGACGCCCCTTTTCTTCCACTGATTCTAATTTGCCTAAATAAGATAGTAAAACCGCACCAGCCGCAGTCGCCGCTTCGCTGGCAATATCTAGGAATATTTGCAATTGTTCTGGGGTATGGTTACTCATTTTTTATTTGGGAATTGGGCATTGGGAAGGCTGAAGGATAAAGGCTGAAGTAAGAAGTCAGAATTCAGAATTCAGAATTTAGGAGTCAGAATTCAGAATTCGGAACTCAGAACTTAGAACTCAGAATTCGGAATTTAGGAGTCAGAATTCAGGAGTCAAACAATTATTTCATCTCCCCATCTCCCCATCCCCCTATCTCCCCATCCTCCTACCTTCCCATCATCTATATTGATTGCGAAATTCTGTGGGAGTTAAGCGCATGGGTTTTTCTGGATTCCAAATACCCAGACCCATTACTCTAGCGTATTCTTGAGCGCGTTCTAGACGTTTATCGTACTTGTGATTTAGCGATCGCGATAGAAAAAGGCCATATCCCTCTGCTAATATTCGTTCGTTCAGTAACACTCCATCTTGCCATACATAGGCAAGCTGGCGTTCGTACTGATCCTTCACTTCGATATCGGACTCTAGTAAAACAGGTTTTTCGCCAATCATTTCTTGCAATCTCTCTTTGGCTGCTTCTCCCCAAGGACGCTGCTGCAAATCCGGTGCTTCCACCCCAATCAGCCGCACCCGCGAAATCAAGCCAGATTGGTTTTGGGGATCGATGATCTCCAAAGCTTGTCCGCTGACTACCTGTGCTACTTTTACCTCTACTCCCTGCAAAGTGCTCTTAGACTGGCAACCTGTCAAGAAAAGTACGAAGGAAAAAGCCACTAGGAAAAAGCCACGAACTAATCTTTTTATCTTTCGATCGATCTCAGTCTTCATCAAGCGGCAATCCCGGCCTTACTTTCCCTTTACCAAAATACCGACCAAACTGAAGTTCGTAAACTTCGTCTTCATCCTGAGTCTCTACCTCTAAGTCAGAACGCGGGTAACTCACGCATAATAAGGCGTAACCCCGCTGGCGCAGTTCCGGAGAAAGCCCCATTGCCTCTGGTTGATAAATTTCCCCGGAAATCACCCGCACGGCACAGGTAGTACAAGCACCATTCCGGCACGAGAAAGGCAAATCGACTCCTTGATTTTCGCCACAATGCAGGATATATCTATCTTCTGGCACCTCAATAGTATGGTAGGTGTCTCTCTGGCGATGGTGAATCCGAATTTTATATGTGGAAACCATTTGCAAAATCGAAGCAACATATATATAATAAAAGTCTGTGCGAAAAATACTATAATTTGTATGTAAAAGCACAGTTTTGGAGAGGTGGCCGAGTGGTTGAAGGCGCAGCACTGGAAATGCTGTTTGGGGGCAACTTCAACGAGGGTTCGAATCCCTCCCTCTCCGTTGAAATAATTGACATATAAGACTTTCAGTGAATTAGACACCAAGGGAATCCAACTTAAAAGTTGGGTTCTGGTATAGTTTTTGGTGTAGTGGCGTGAGCGCTCTATACCAATTCACTGGCGTCAGTGCTACTCAGGTCTTGTTGAGAATGGGGCAAGATGTAAGTTTGAATATTTCACAGCATAAACCCGAAAGAACCGAGTTTTTGGAAGAAAGATGAAGAGCGATCGCGATCGTAGAACTGTGCCATAGATTACCCGGCCAGAAAATTGATTTACAATTAAAATCAACAACTTTTTTAATCAATAGGATATCCAATGACTCTGTTATCTGATAATCAGAATCACCGACGAGGAAGAGTATTTCCAGAACGCCAATTATCTCCAGAAGAAAAAGCTCGTCGTCAGGCTGAAGGGGAAGAGTTTGCGAGGCGTTGTCAAGAAATTTTTGAGAGGGTGAAACCAAATTTAATTAAGGATCATTATGATTGGTTTATTATCATTGAGCCTGAAAGTGGCGATTACGTAATTGATGCAAATGAAATAGCCGCTATCCAAAAAATTTGTGAGAAATATCCTGATAAAAAGAGCCTCATCATGCGTCTCAATGAAACTGGAGCCTGCGGCAAAATATGATTTCAGGCGAGTTTAATAATAAGGGTGAGCTAATTTTTGAAATCGGTTTAATTGCTGCTGATGGTGATGTTATTACAGTCAAAGCACTTTTGGATACGGGTTTCACTGGTTGGTTAGCAATTGATAACCAAGACGCTGAAAGTTTGGGTTGGTTTCTTCAGAATCAACAACGAAATATGGAGACTGCACGCGGCGAAGCATTGTTTAATTTGTATCAGGGAAATGTTTTTTTAGATGGGGGAGAGTTTGCAGTTTCAGTTTTGGGTGGTGATGAATTGCCAGATATTCTGTTGGGCGTATATTGGCTGCAAATGAAAAGGTTGGTATCAGATTTTCCGGCGGGGGTATTGACGTTGGGGTAGGTGCGATCGCGCTGGCTTCAGAAACCGGGTTTCTTGGAGAAACCGGGTTTCTTTGCGGGGAATAGACGACCACCCTTTGACTTGAATAGAGTTTAGCGTAGGTGAGCGCATTTTGTTAGGTAGAAATTAAACCTTAGAAACATCAGAAACTCCCACAATAGAATAAATAAATACGAACGGCAAAGTTTAACCTCTAATCTAATAAAACATTCTCACTCTTATTCAACTTTAACCGATCGCATCGCAACGAATTTCAATCAAAAAGCCATCGGGATCGTAAAAATAAACACCTCTTCCCGTCGGACGTGAAACTGGGCCATGATCTATCCGTACTTGATGATATTTCAAAACATCAACTGCGGTATCAAATAACTGGGGATCGATATCAAATGCTAGATGATTGGCGCGAGTAAATTGATGAGTCGGATCGGGATCTGGGGGTGAAAGTTGCGGTTCCCAAAATAAATCGATTACCGTACCATCGGGGGTGACAAAGTTGGCAACTTTTCCCGCCGCGACTAATTCTACTAAGGTTTTCGGTACTTCATCCCCTGTTAGTTCGTGCAATCCCAAGATGTTGCCGTAAAAGTGGCGAGATGCTTGCATATTTTTGACGTTGATGGCGATGTGGTGAACTTTCCGCAAGCTACCTGGGATAAGCGCAGGATTTGTCGATTGAGGGGTGGAGAGCATGACGGGGTGCGATCGCAAATTCGACTTTTTTCAGTGTAGCGCAAATGTGGCCAAAGTTAGAGGTTTATTCGAGATTGAGTAGATAGGCTGAAAGAGTAAAAATCACCGAAAGAAAAGGTTATGAATAAATCAATTTTGACGATCGTGTTATTCGCTATGTTAGTAATGACGCTCGTATCTCCTTTTTCCGCTTTATCTTTGTTGATGATGTTTTTGTTGATCTCATCAGTTATCTGGGTGGTTTCTTCTTTAATCCAAACATCAACTAGGGAGGATACTTAAATTTTACTTGACGCCAGCCGTTACTTTCTTTGCAAGCAGGAACTTCCGAAGCGAAACAAGAGAAAATAGCAATCAAGCTTATGGAATATGTGGCAAAATTTCATTATAAAAATGAGGGTGGTATTGTCAAAACAATTCAAAATTCAAAATTATTAATTCAAAATTACAATCAGTGGTGGGTTTCAAGCCCCCACTGAATTGTTGCACCACTGAATAAAATTCAGTGGTGGCTTGTACCCAGAATTATTCAATTAAAAAATTTTATTTCTTTTGAATTTTGAATTTTGAATTCAAAAAATGGTCATAGCTAATGAAATAAATGTAAAAAAGCTAAGATTTTGATAGAAAAACGAATTTTCCTAAATTGGGTATTTCAGCAACGTCTACACTGTCTTAGCCCAAAATGAAATAGATTGTCGAGAATTTAGCTAAAGGATGACCTTTACTTTTTGACCGCAATGAGATATTTGTAGGTAGACTTTAAAAAGACAATCATACATAACCGCGATCGCAGATATGTTACCAATCCCTAAAGTATCTACCCGAATTGGTATTGCTGCCGGTGTCGTCGGTATCTTAGGTGCTGGCATTGCTACCGCGATCTACTTTAGTCGTTCATCTCCATCCTCTAGAATGACCCCGATCGTGGTGATAGAAGAGTGTGGAGAATTCTTGATCGATCAAAAACAGGCGCATTCGATTAATCAATCGACGCTTAACGATCGGGAAAAGGCACAATTGCAAGAAAAAATTGAATGTTATCGCCTGCAAATCAGCCAAAATCCCCAATTTGCGGAGGCTCACACCAATTTAGGAGAAGCTTACCGCCGTTTGGGAGACTTGGCAACTGCTCGTGAATTTCACAAAAACGCGATCGAACTAAATCCCAGACTACAGGAAGCAAAACTGGGACTAGCATTAGTAGAACAAGAATCGGGAGATCCCAAAGCGGCGATCGCGGCGATACAAGACGCCATATCTCATAAGCAAAACGCGATCGCTTATTTTTATCAAGGAATTACTCATTACAAACAAGGAAATCTCCCAGAAGCAGAAACCGCTTTTCGCAAAGCCATTGAGTTGAACACTAACTACGCAGAAGCTCATGCCAACTTGGGACTAACTCTCCAGCAACAAGGCAAATGGCAAGAAGCGATCGAACAAACTAAAGAAGCGATCCGCTTTCAACCGAACTTACCAGAAGCTCATTTTAACTTGGGAGTAGCCTTGCAAGCACGAGGTCAACTCAATGAAGCCATCGAAGCTTATCAACAAGCCATTCGCCTCAATCCCAATTATGCAGAAGCTAACTATAATTTGGGAGTAGCTTTGCGAAATCAAGGCAACACATCAGAAGCAATTGCCGCTTACAGAGAAGCAATTCGCATCAATCCTAACTATGCCACCGCTCATACTACCTTAGGAAGTAATTTAGCCGATCGGGGTCAATTCGATGAAGCGATCGCAGAATTAAGAAAAGCCATTAAACTCAACCCCCAAAATCCAGAAGCTTATAATAACTTAGGCGTAGTTTTATATAAGCAAAAAAATTTACCTCAAGCTATTTCTATGTGGGAAGAAGCAATTCGCATTAATCCCAAATATCCAGAAGCTCATCAGAATTTAGCAGTTGCTTTAGCTTCTCAAGTAAAAGTAGAAGAAGCGATTGCTACCTTTAAACAAGCTAGCGATTTATATCGAGCGCAAGGTAATACCGAGAAAGCCGAAGAAATCGATCGCGTATTGCGAAATGTCGGCGTACAGTAGGAAGTCTGAAGGATGAAGTCTGAAGTATGAAGTCTGAAGGATAAAACTTAACTTATTTTATACCTCTGTCTGTGTCTTTCTATCTCCCTATACCCTCATCTATAGAAATTCTCGCTTATTTCAAGCTCCGTCCGATCGTTGCCCAGCCAATCCAAAATCTAAAATCCAAAATCTAAAATCGAATGACTGCGATCGCAAAATCAACTACCCAACCAACTTGGGGGAAAGCGCTTTCCCAACCTGCTGGAGAATTTCCCCTCACTCCTTTACCAATAGTAAGTGGCAAAATACCAGCTGGTTTACGCGGTAGTCTCTATCGCAATGGCCCGGGTCGTTTAGAACGCGGTGGGATGAGAGTAGGACATTGGTTTGACGGAGATGGTGCAATTCTTGCCGTCCATTTTACCGATGAAGGTGCAACAGGCGTTTATCGTTACGTACAAACAGTCGGTTATTTAGCAGAATCAAAAGCTGGAAAATTACTTTATGGCAACTACGGAATGACCCCGCCAGGGCCATTTTGGAATCAATGGTTAAGACCGCTCAAAAATGCTGCTAACACATCGGTACTGGCGTTACCCGATAAATTACTAGCGCTTTGGGAAGGTGACAATCCCCATTCTCTCGACCTTCAGACATTAGAAACTCGGGGATTAGATAATTTAGAAGGATTAGATAAAGGAATAGCTTATTCTGCTCATCCCAAATGCGACCCAGAAACGGGAGAAATTTTTAACTTTGGCATCAGTATAGGAATTCATGCCAAGCTGAATCTCTTTAAAAGCGATCGCACGGGTAAAATCATCCAAAAATCATCGTTCCCCATCGATGGAATTCCCCTAGTTCATGATTTTGTCATGGCGGGACAATACTTAATATTTTTTATACCGCCAGTGCGAATAAATTTATTACCGACAGTCATCGGTTTATCTAGTTTCAGCAATGCGATGGAATGGAAACCCGAACTAGGAACTCAAATCTTAATTTTCGATCGAGAAACTCTATCTTTACTTAGTCGCGGCGAAACAGAACCTTGGTATCAATGGCATTTTAGTAACGGTTATGTAAACGATCGCGATTCGGTAAGCGTTGACTTCATTCACTATCGCGACTTTCAAACTAACCAGCGCCTCAAAGAAGTCGCTACCGGACAAACCCAAACTCCAGCCAAATCAACTCTGTGGCAAGTCAATCTCGATCCCAAAACTGGTAAAGTAAAGGCAACTCAGGAATTATTAGATAGAGATTGTGAATTCCCGATCGTACCACCAGCGCGAGTCGGGAAAGCTTCCCACTCCACTTACTTATCTTTGCACAGACAAGGAATTGATACCACTAAAGAAATATATGGTGCGATCGCGCGTTTTGACGATCGAACAGCCACCCTTACCGAAGCAGATTTAGGAGAAAATCGTTATCCTACCGAACCAATATACGTTGCAGATACCATTACTCCAGAGCGGAGTTGGATACTAACTGTCGTGTTTGATGGTAACGCCAACAGCAGCGAAGTTTGGGTTTTTGATAGCGAAAGACTTGATGAAGAACCTGTCTGCAAACTAGCTTTACCTAGCCCAGTTCCTATGAGTTTTCATGGTACTTGGAAACCACAACTAATGAAGAGATAAAGAATTAACATCAACCAACCTACACAGCCACTAGTTAAAGCTAACTATGAATTATTCAAAAGCTGTTTTCAGCATGATTCCGGCTTGGCAATTTAATTAACTATATACAATCACAACTTTTCTTCTGCGGGTTTTACTCTCCGCTACTAAACTTTCTTGAGAAGAATCAAACTGGGGAAAATCGGGAGCCAATCGTCCGCTACCCCGACTCTCTTTGTTTTCTTTCTGTACATCAGCTAATAAATTTTCTTCAACCCCATCAGAAATAGGATTGGCAGGTAAAAACCTTCCACTGCCACGACTTTCTTTTTTGTCGCTCTCTACCTGGCTTAACAAATTTTCTTCAGCAGAATCGGGAAGGGGATGAACGGGTGCAAATCTGCCGCTGCCACGAGCTTCTTTTTTGTCGCTTTCTGACTGCGCTAACAAATTTTCTTCAGCTGCATCGGGAAGGGGACTAGCAGGTGCAACTCTTCCACTGCCACGACTTTCTTTGTTTGAATTTTCCCATTTTTGAACTACTAAATGAAGTTTTTCAGAATCAAACTTGCCTAATTTGTCATGATTTTTATATTCAACTATTTTAAGGCCAGATGCAATACCGGTGAGTAACAAGCCTGATAAGAGTAGGGAACTGTAGGAGCGCATTGTAGATGTCCTTATTTAGAGGTTCTACTGCGTCATTCGCCTATATAGTTAAACCGTCAGGATAAAATAAAAAAAAATTCAAATTTTACCACTCGTTAATTTAATCGTTATCAGTCAACAAATACCCAATTCAGGTGATGCCTCAAAAAGGTACATATAGTAATATGGGTTAACTTAATAATTGATACAAATAGGTAGAGGCCGATTTACGGAAAAAGTTGAATTTCCCATCGCTCGGACGAAATCAAAATCGGCGTCTATGTACTTTATTTATCGAGTTGTATCACCCAAACGGGTGAAGCTGTTTTAGTTTTTAGTAATCTAAAAAAAATATTGAGAATTATAGCGATCCTATTTAAATAATCAACCCCACCCTAGCCCTCCCCTTGGTAAGGGGAGGGTTGGGAGGGGTTAAGATTGTTCGCAATTCATTTAGGATCGCTATATCTTTTCCGCCACTGTTCCAGAGAAATGTAATCTCCTGTAACTTCATTTTGAACGGTAATTACACCGCTGGGACTAGCTACTCGGAACCAATACAAAGTAGCAATCCTATCCTGACGATCCTCAAAAACGCGAATTGTATAGTATGGTTCATTAGCGGTTGGTTCGCTTTCCACCATTAACTTGACTCGTACTCTACCATTTGATAGTCTCTGAATTTCTCTTGCTTTTCTTTGGACTTCCGGAAGTTGCCAGATAGCTTTGAGAACTCTATCCTCTCTGGTAGTAGGTGCTTGTGCTGGTATGGATGAGGTGAAAAAAGATTGGTTTTGTGGGTAGGCTGGGGATGACGGGATGACTAAAAAAGCACCAAAAGTTAGGAAGCGCGTAAATAGTTTGGATTGATTGAGAATCAATAACATAGATGTCAAAAAAATAGACAGTTTTCCAAAAATTACCAATATCTAAATAGGTGGGTCGGAAAATCGATCGTTGAGAGCGGCTAGCAGGCTGCAAGGGAAGAGGGGTAAAGCTTAGATAGTTCTGTTTAGAAAGCACCTTCCTACTTATTTCACATGAAAAATTCGCAATTCCCAATTTAAGTGGCAAAAAATCAATTGCCAAAATCGCGCCTAAGACGAAACCCGCCAAGATAGAGGGCAAAAATATATAATTTATAAGAGTTTAAAAATTGTTGACCATTTTTGCTTGTAACTGACCATGACCATCTCCCGTCGCCGCTATCACATCACTACCTTCGGCTGCCAGATGAATAAAGCCGACTCCGAACGCATGGCTGGCATCCTGGAAGATATGGGTTTTGAGTGGTCAGAAGACCCTAACGATGCAAACCTGATTCTATATAATACTTGCACGATTCGGGATAACGCCGAACAAAAAGTTTATTCGTACTTGGGTAGACAAGCCAAGCGGAAACAGGAAGAAGCTGATTTGACTTTGATCGTAGCTGGTTGCGTTGCCCAACAAGAAGGTGAAGCGCTGCTGCGGCGGGTGCCAGAATTAGATTTAGTGATGGGGCCACAACACGCTAATCGCCTGGAAGACTTGCTGGAACAAGTATTTCAGGGCAATCAGGTTGTGGCGACAGAACCGGTTCATATTATGGAAGATATTACCAAGCCGCGACGGGATAGTACCGTGACTGCTTGGGTGAACGTGATTTACGGTTGCAACGAACGCTGTACTTATTGCGTAGTTCCGAACGTGCGGGGTGTGGAACAGTCTCGCACTCCCGAAGCGATTCGTGCTGAAATGGTTGAGTTGGGACGTTTGGGTTATAAGGAAGTAACTTTACTGGGTCAAAATATTGATGCTTACGGTCGAGATTTGCCTGGGGTAACTCCGGAAGGTCGCCATCAGCACACTTTGACCGATTTACTTTACTACGTGCATGACGTGCCGGGAATTGATCGCATTCGTTTCGCTACCAGTCACCCCCGTTATTTTACAGAACGGCTAATTAAAGCTTGTGCAGAATTACCTAAAGTCTGCGAACACTTCCACATTCCTTTTCAATCTGGGGATAACGAAGTACTCAAGGCTATGGCGCGAGGCTACACGCAGGAAAAATATCGCCGGATTATTGATAAGATTCGGGAATATATGCCGGATGCTTCGATTAGTGCGGATGCTATTGTGGGTTTTCCCGGAGAAACGGAACAACAATTTGAAAATACGCTCAAATTGGTGGAAGATATCGGTTTCGATTTGTTGAACACGGCGGCTTATTCTCCTCGTCCGGGAACGCCTGCTGCTTTGTGGGAAAATCAACTTCCGGAAGAGGTGAAAGCCGATCGATTGCAACGCCTCAATCATTTAGTTTCTATTAAAGCAGCCGAGCGATCGCAGCGCTATTTCGATCGCCCAGAAGAAGTATTGGTAGAAGCTGAAAATCCTAAAGACCCCCATCAAGTAATGGGTAGGACGCGCGGTAACCGCTTGACGTTTTTCCACGGCAATATCGATGAACTAAAAGGTCAATTGGTGAAAGTGAAAATCTCGGAAGTTCGCGCCTTTAGCTTGACTGGGAAAATATTAGAAGCTAAGCAGGCTGTAGTTTTGTAGAAATCGACTTTTTCAATCAGCCGAGGGTCAATAGATAAATTGACTCAAATCTTGTACCAAGAGGCAGAGCCTCCATTCTTCGTTCCCAGGTTGAACCTGGGAACGAGGAATATTAGAAACTAAGCAGGTTGTATTTGTAGAAATCGACTTTTTCAATCAGCCGAGAAACCCGGTTTCTTCAAGAAACCGGGTTTCTATGTAACTCAGTCTTTTAAAAAGAAGAAGATCTCTACATTCTTTTTGGGAGAGGTCTAATAATTAAATAAGCAGTAATTAGCCGAGCGCAGTAGCCTAATTATGCCAAATTGTAGGTGTTTTAGCACGAATTTGGTGATAAAACACTATTTATAACCTATCGCGTTGAAAACTGACGAGCAAAAAAGTTTATGTTGAGTACGCAAATACCGATTACTCGTACAGAAAGCTACGATTACTTGCTATTTTTACCCAAGCAATATGACACAAGGGGAAAATGGCCGCTTATTTTGTTTCTGCACGGTTCTGGCGAACGGGGTTCTAATGTAAATGATGTAAAAAGGCACGGAGTTGCCAAAATTGTCGAAAATAAACCGGAATTTCCGTTTATTGTGGTTTCTCCCCAATGTCCGCGCGGTCAATATTGGTCTGTCCCGCTTTTGAATACTTTACTTGATGAAGCGATCGCAGCTTACAATGTCAATTTAGAGCGAATTTATCTGACTGGTTTAAGCATGGGCGGTTATGGCACTTGGCGTTTAGCTGCCGCACAACCCGATCGTTTTGCTGCCATAGCGCCTGTGTGCGGTCGTGGAAACCCAATGGATGCTTACAAACTAAAAGATCTTCCGATTTGGGTGTTTCACGGTGCGATCGATACCGCCGTTCCTTTTAGCGAATCGGAAAAAATGGTAACGGCGCTGAAAGATTGTGGCGGGAATGTAAAGTTTACAGTTTACCCGGAAACAGGTCACGATTCTTGGACGGAAACTTACGCTAATCCAGGATTATATGACTGGTTTTTACAGCACAACCGAACTTTATCAGTCTTTTAATTTGGTGAAAAATTGCTGTTACAAAAGTCTTGTGGGAGACTTTTTTTACGTTGATTCTGGGTTGGAAACAGGGGATGCGATCGTATTTTTGCATGGCTTCACGGGCAGCAGTCGCGATTTTTTCACTATTTCCGATTTCATCAACAATAAATACCGTTGTTTGATGCCGGATTTACCCGGACATGGCAAAACTAGCGTTTGGGAAGATGGCGACGTTTTCCCAACTAACGGACAAGTACTTTTATTAGAACAATGGCTTGATTTTTTAGGAGTAGGCAAGTTTCATTTATTTGGTTATTCAATGGGTGGGCGTTTGGCATTGCAATTTGCTGTCAAAAATTCCTCCCGTCTCCATTCCCTAATTTTAGTTTCTACAACTGCCGGGATCGAGTCAGAATCTGTTCGTCAAGCTAGGAGGCAAGCCGATGAGAAACTAGCGGAAAAAATTATCAACTCCGACCCTTTAGATTTTCTAAATTTTTGGTTAACGCAACCTCTTTTCCAAGGAATAGTCGAGAAAGGTAAAGATTTTCTCGATCGGGAAATTGCCAGACGATTACCCATTCAGCCTGCTGGATTAGCTTGTAGTTTAAAGCATTTTGGCAGTGGAGTCATGCCTTCTGTTTGGCATCTTTTATCGGATATTCAAACACCTGCATTAGTTATCGCTGGGTTGCGCGATCGCAAATATTTAGAAATCGCTTCCCAGTTGGTTGAAATCATGCCTAATGCTCAGTTAAAAACCTTAGAAACAACTCACGCACCCTTAATCGAATCACCGGATTTACTTTGGCAACAAATAGGTGATTTTTGGCAGATTTCTCATTGATAAATCAGGAAATTAGAGAATTGTCTAAAACCCAAACGGGAGTAAATGCTTTTGCCATCTTCCGATGCTTGCAAAATCGCCGTTTGATAACCTAAATTTTTGGCATGAGAAAGAACGGTAAAAGTCATTGCCGTACCAATTCCCATTTTTCTATATTTTTCCAAGGTCACTAAGCCGTAAATGCCTGCCACTCCCCCACTTAAACATAACTCACCCGTAGCTACAGGTTGATTTTCTAAGTAACCGAGATAGAAACGAAAGGGACTTTCAGGACGAAAAGCAATGGCAGCAGCTTGTTGATAAAATTTGATGACATTTGGATCGGATGGATTCCAACAAGTAGCGATTATATTAGCATAATGTTCGATTTCATTAATATTGGTTACTGGCTTAATTTCTAATCCTGCGGGTAGGGAAGATTTAGCAGGAAGTTGATTTAAATTCATTGCCATACCTGCTGCTTCTTCTACTTGTTTTAAACCGTGTTTTGCCAAATGTTCGGTGAGGTTAGTTAGTTTGGAATTTACACCGATCCACCAGCTGGCTGGTAACTGTTGTTGTTGAAAGTAATTAAGGGCAAATTTAAGGGAAAGATCGATTTCTGATTCGGTGAAATTTAACCGACACACGTAGTTAAATGTATCTGATGGTAAACGGGAATTAATTATTAGCATATCTGGTCGATCGAGTACTTCCATACCAGGTAAATGGTTGGCAAAATAGGACATATGTCCAAGCATATTAGATTCGATCGCTTGCCCGATTTGGGCGTCTGTATTTTGGGTAAAGTTGATTGAATTCATGGATAAAATTGCTTGAAAAATTCGGAAAATCTAACCCCCCTGCCCCCCTTAAAAAGGCAGGGCTAATTCATTGTCGCCAAAGAAAATTTATATAGATGGGGGGATGGGGAGG
>DATNQN010000103.1 GCA_036703985.1 Leptolyngbyaceae cyanobacterium | reverse complement strand
CCCCCTGCCCCTTCCCCCACAGACATCTGGGCAAATCAAATAGACGCCGTAATCATCCCCGCCACAGCCTGCGGAGGTAGTGCCATCCTGAGTTTGAGCCAAAGCCAAGCCCTAATTATTGCTGTAGAGGAAAATAAAACTCAGATGCAAGTTACCCCAGAAAAAGTTGGGATGAAAGTATTACAGGTAAACTCGTATTTAGAGGCACTGGGCGTATTAGTCGCTCATCGAGCAGGTATTAACCCATCGGCGCTTAGTCCAGCCCTCGCACCTATCCGTAGCCTTTGTGAAAACTGGTGACAGATCAATTACCTAACGATCCGGAATTTGAACCTCTTACGCGCCCCCAACTATTAGTCGCGATGGGGGTGACAGCGATCATATTATTAGTGATTGCGAAACTGTGGATGCAATTTGGCGAAGTACCGCTGTTAAACATTAAATGGACAAATCTAGCTTTACCGATCGGAATTGCGATCGGTTTGGGAATCACCGCCGCTAGTTCCTTAATCTATCGCCTTTGGCCCAGTTATCGCAAAAGCGCTGATATGTACCTAACATTAGTGCTAAAACCCCTATTATGGCCAGACTTAATTTGGTTGGGTTTACTCCCAGGACTAAGTGAAGAATTATTATTCCGAGGTGTCATGTTACCCGCTTTAGGTTTCAACATATCGGGATTAATAGTTAGTAGCATCTGCTTTGGCGTTCTCCACTTAAGCGGTTTACAACAATGGCCTTATGCAATTTGGGCTACACTCGTGGGATTAGTACTAGGATATAGCGCCCTTGCCACTGGTAATTTATTAGTACCGATCGTCGCTCACGTAGTTACCAATTTAGTTTCTAGTTTGATTTGGAAGCTCGATAACAGTGGCGGAAATTCTAATTCAATCAAAACATAGAAAAGGAGTCAGAATTCAGGAGTCAGAATTCAGAAGTAATATCAAATTCGTTAACAATTGTATAGTTTGTTTAATTGTAGGGGCGGCTTTACTGAGATCTTGCACCTGGACTAAAAACCGGGTTTCTTGCAAATAGCTAAACCTGGAAGCCTAGATTTTTCGTAAAGAAACCCGGTTTTTCAGATCTTGTTGAGAATGGTGCAAGATCTGAGTTTAGCAGAAATCAGAACGTTCGATTCTTTCTATATTCTGAATTCTGACTGCTGATTACTGAATTCTCAATTATTTTTTACATTTCATGAATCATCGATTAATAGGTGGAACTTCACTAAACAATCTGCTGTTTGTATTGATTTTTTTAACAGTTATTTCTTTAACTTTCGCTTTTCTAATTATCAAAGATTTTTCCCATCCCCTCGCTGGCAATATCAACGATGACAACGTTTGGGAATACATGGGGTTTTATCTAGCCAAAAACTTAAATTTTTCCCCATTACCCCAAATAAATTTCCACAACAACCAAGTTTTTTATCCTTATGGAACCAGTAGCGTTTTGCAACCTTGGGGAATCGAACAATCTGGCTTTTACGCTATCTTATATTTGCTGTTTGGCATTGGCCCTTGGTTACAAATTTACTACTCACTCAGCCTATTAATGACTGCGCTTGGCACGTTTGCATTACTATTTAGAGATTATGGCTTGATGCGTTCTACTGGTGCTGGGTTAATAGTAACTTTTTTGAATTTTTATACTATTCATAAATATCCCAGCCATCTAAGTTTAGCTATTACACACTGGCTAGTTTTCAGTTTTATAGTTGATTTTTTAATTGTTAAACGAGTTGCATTGAAACAATATCTATCGCTGCGACTCATTTTATTAAGAGCGTGCTTGATGATTCTTTGCCTCGGCCAAGATTTGGGATATATTACTGGCTTCGCCTTAGTATCTTTCACGGTATCTATATTATTTATATTGGGATTAATTTTCTATAGATACTGTCTCAAAAAATTTAATATCAGAAAATCATTGGTTGAATTAATCAAAACTTATCAAAAAGAATTATTAAATCGGTATGTATCTTGTTTTTCTTTAATTGGGATTTCTCTAATTGCTACTTACATTTATCTACCTCTAGCTTTTCAAATTGCCAGAGAATCGAAAAGCTTCGATTTCAGCCAAATTTTCTTTGGTGCTTGGTGGCCAAATCCGTTGCGATTGCTGATGCCGTTTTTACCTGGAATTAATATAGCTCAAAATGATGGATTACAAGGAGTATTCGGAGATTTAATAGAAACTCCCTTTGATGGGATGGTTGGCTGGTTTTTACTCATCATCGGCAGTGTGGGGTTATGGCAGTCACGCAAGCGAATTACTCCCTATATACCGCTAATTATTATTTTGATACTTTGCCTACTTTACCATCCGGCTTTATTTCCCACGCTTAAAATATTTCCTTGGTTTGCCTTTAATCGCGCTGCTGGAAGGTCAACTATTATTTATCCGATTATATTTTGTTTATTTTCCCTTAACCTGAATTTTAATAGTTTACGTTTTATTTATAGAAATTTGCTTACTGCGCTTTTAGTTGGTTTAGCTTGTACGGAATTTTATACAGCTTATTCGTTAAAATTATCCGCTCAACCTTACACTTTCGATCGCAATTTTTTTGCCTACATGAATTACGTTAAACAACAACCAGGAGAAGCGGTTTTAGATTGGCCATTTTGTAGCGGTATGGCGGGTATTCTTTGCCCTTATTGGAGTTTTAATGGGGGAATTTATGCTCAAAGGAGGTTTCACGAAAAAAAAGTGATGGGGCAATATTTTGCTCGCGTGCATCCTTCTCAATTGGAACCTTATTTTCAAGCGGGATGGAATAAACTTTTTGCGCCTGATAGTCCAGATCCAGTAAAAGCAAAAAGACAAACTCGTTGTTTTCGTGCGGATGAGTGGGATTTTTTCACAGATTTTTTTAAATTTAATGATTTTGCTGGCATTAATCTATATGTGGATTTATTACCAGCAGATTGCGTAACGGAATTTTATAGGCGATTTGGTCATCCTGCGATCGCAACTTTATCACCTGGAGTAGGTCGAGTTGAATTTATCCCTAAATCTGCTGAATTAAGAACTCAAGTTAATCCCGCGTTAGGTGCTAGCCTCAAGTTTAACTATCAACCGGAATTAGAACCAATTTTCAATTTTTCCAAATCTGATTTACTGAAATTTAACTCGCCTTTTGGTTTGACTGTTACTGGACTCGGTAATATTGAAACTGATGCCGATGGGATAAATTTTCGTTGGTCTACCGATGATGAAACTTATTTGAAATTTAAGCTGTCTGATTATCAATCTTTGGAAATAACGTTTAACTTTGTGAATGGTGTGGCGGGACAAGATGTAGTGGTCAAGGCTAATGGCGCACCTTTACAAAAAATGTTTAACCTGAAAAAAGGTGAGAATGTGGAAAGTACCCTTAAATTTAAGGGAATTCCGGGATGGAATTACATCATTTTCAGCTATCGAGATTTTGACCTAAATGGGAATAGGCGATTAGCGGTTAAATTTAAAAAATTGAGGATTTACGGCTCTTTGTAATTTCTCTTTTGGCAATTTTGACAAGAGAGTAAAGCTTTTGAGGCGCTAGCAGTCCCCCAAATTGATTTTGATTGGTTGTTGGAGAGCCAGAAACCCGGTTTTTCTAAAAAACCGGGTTTCTTTAACCCCTCAAAACTACTTTATCGGACTACTAGCAATGCAATAATAGTTTTTTGCAATTCTATTTGGTAATTAATTTTAATGAGTACTCCCATACAAGTTTTGGTTACTGGTGCAACCGGACGTACTGGTTCTCTGGTTTTCCAAAAATTACAACAACTTCCCCAGCAGTTTGTGGTGCGGGGATTTGCTCGTTCCCAGGATAAAGTTCAGCAATTATTGGGTACAAGCGATAACTTTTTTTACGGCGATATTCGGGACTCAAATACGATCGCAAAAGCGCTAGAAGGTTGTTCTGCTTTGGTTATTCTCACTAGTGCCATTCCTCAAATGAAAGGTATGCCACAACCGGGTCAGCGTCCTGAGTTTACCTTTCCTGACGATGAAATGCCAGAAGTAATTGATTATCAAGGTCAGGTTAACCAAATTGATGCGGCGAAAGCTTCAGGAGTCGATCGTATTGTCCTGGTCGGTTCAATGGGTGGCACTAATGAAAACCATCCTCTCAACAGTATCGGCAATGGCAAAATCTTGATCTGGAAACGAAAGGCGGAACAGTATTTGATTGATTCTGGCATCGATTATACGATCGTTCGCGCTGGAGGTTTATTAGACCAACCGGGCGGAAAGCGAGAACTTTTGGTTGGTAAGAATGACACGATGCTGGTTAATCCACCAAATGGAATTCCTACTTCGATTCCTCGTGCAGATGTGGCAGAAGTAGTGGTGCAAGCTTTGTTGGAACCGAACGCTCGAAACAAGGCATTTGATTTAATTTCCCAACCGGAAGATGAGCCCGGTAGTGTAGTTACTACAGATTTTGCAGCTTTGTTTGCACAAACTACACCTGGATTGTAAGTAAGCTCAGGTCTTGCACTAGTTCCACAATCCGCCTGGGACTCAAGGATACTGTTGGCAAAGAGAGGAAAACCTAACCCCCCAGCCCCCTTCCCTTGCAGGGAAGGGGTTGGGGAGGGGTTAGCCCCAGCAATCAATTCGCCAACAGTATCAGTTGATTTGCGGGCGGGCTAAAATCCCATATTCAAAATGTATGAAAAATAAAAAACGCCCAACATTTGTTTGAGGGCGTCGATCATCAGGGTGCATCTACAATTTTTAGTATATACGAATGAGGGGTGAAACCCCCCACCCCTACTGATATTGTTATATTACTTCACATTTTAGTTTAAGTATTTTAATATATCTGCGTAGTGTGACACAAATCATTGATTAGTTTGATTCGTAAGACTTATGGCATGGTGCGATCGCTAACACACCCCGCAAATATAGGCTGTACAAAAGTTATCACTCGCTTAAGCTTTCCAACGTTCATCCCAAGTAAGCTTTTCTCACTCGATCGTCATGCAGCAGATCGCGAGCTTTTCCAGAGAGGGTAATCGAGCCGGCTTCTAAGACGTATCCTCGATCGCCAATTTCCAAAGCTAAATGAGCGTTTTGTTCCACCAAAAGGATGGTAACGCCCGTTTCTCGCAGATTTTGGATGATGGAAAAAATTTCTCGCACGATCGCAGGTGCTAAACCAAGGCTAGGCTCATCTAATAGTAATAACTTGGGGCGACTCATCAACGCACGGGCGATCGCAAGCATTTGCTGTTCTCCACCACTGAGAGTCCCGGCTAATTGATGGCGACGTTCTGCCAAACGGGGGAACAATACAAATTGGCGATCGATATCTGCCTTAATTTCCGCTTTGTCAGAACGAATATACGCGCCCAACTCCAGATTATCCAATACAGTTTGTCGCGCTAGCACTCGTCGTCCTTCTGGACTGTGGGCCATACCCAGGCGCACAACCTCGTGGGCGGGGCGACGAGTAATGTTACGGCCATTGTAAATAATCTGGCCGTTCCGAGCATCGATCAGCCGAGAAATCGCACGCAGGGTAGTACTTTTTCCCGCACCGTTAGCACCAATCAGGGTAACGACTTCTCCCACATTTACAACTAGATCGATCTCTTTGAGAGCTTGAATCCCACCATAATTAACTGAAAGCCGATTAACTTCGAGCAGGGGTACTAATTCATCCTTCATCCTTGATCCTTCATCCTTTATTAAGCTTCGTCGCCTAAATAAGCTTCAATCACCGCCGGATCGTTCCTCACCACCGATGGTTTACCTAAAGCAATTAATTTGCCAAAATTTAAAACTGCGATCCGATCGCACAACCCCATCACCAAAGGTACGTGATGTTCGATTAAGATTACAGTCAAATTGAACTGCTGGCGAATTTGGCTGATAAATTCACTTAACTGGTGTTTTTCATTGGGATTCATACCAGCAGCAGGTTCATCCAATAATATTATTTTCGGTTCCAGCGCCAACGCACGAGCAATTTCCAAACGACGCTGATCTCCATAAGGAAAATTTTTCGCTTTTTCCCAAGCGCGATCGCTTAATCCCACCATATCAAGTAACTCTAACGCCCTCTGCTTTGTTTCCTCCTCTTGTTTTCTGGCAGAAGGCAAACCTAACATACCCGTTAAAAGAGCAGACACCGCGCTACCCTTTCTACTATGGACGTGACGCCCGATCGTCACGTTTTCCAATGCTGATAACTCTCCAAACAAGCGAATATTCTGAAAAGTGCGAGAAATTCCTCTCTTCGCGACTTCCGGGGGGCGCAATTGGGAAATTTCCTCACCTTGATAAATTAACTGACCCCTAGAAGGCGGTAGCAAACAAGTGATCAGATTAAACAAAGTGGTTTTACCAGCCCCATTCGGGCCAATTAAGCCAAATATCTCATTTTTTTCTACTTTAAAGGAAACTTCATTTACAGCCACCAAACCCCCAAAGCTGCGAGTTAGCGCCTTGGCTTCTAAAATCGGCGTACCGTGAGATGTTGGTATATTCTCAGTCAAATCGGGATGTGTCATGGGTAGGGGAAAGGGAGCAGGGGAGCAGGGGAGCAGGGGAGTAGGGGAGCGGGGGAGCGGGGGAGCAGGGGAGATGAGTAAAATCAGTTAATATTTCATCCTTTAGACTTCAGACTTCATCCTTCAGACTTCATCCTTAATCCTGTTCATCCTTAAATCCTGAAAATCCCGATCCATAGAATTGGTAAATTTCGCGAGAATTGGCATAGAGACTCCATCTGTTAATTTTCCCATATGGTCTACTGCCTCAACTTGGATTGCCAAAAACCTAATAGCAACCCGCAGGGAACCAAGTACTGCCTTCATTGTGGCTCTAAACTACTGTTAGGCGATCGCTATCGCGCGATCGAACTGATCGGTGAAGGTGGCTTTGGCAGAACCTTTTTGGCTGTGGATGAATACAAACCCTCCAAGTCCCGGTGCGTCATCAAACAATTTTTCTATCAAGGTGCTGGCGCGGAAAGGGCAGCCAAATTATTCGCACAAGAAGCGATCCGGTTGGACGATTTGGGTAAACATCCGCAAATTCCCGAACTTTTCGCCCATTTTGAAGAAGAGAACCGCCAATATTTGGTACAAGAGTTTATCGATGGCCAAAATTTAGCCCAAGCACTAGCAACCGAAGGGGCGTTCAGCGAAAATCAAATTCGGGACTTGCTGAATAGTTTATTGCCCGTGTTGGAGTTCGTCCACTCTCATCACATAATTCACCGAGATATCAAGCCGGAAAACATTATTCGCAGATTTCCCGTCAACTCCCAGGTAACATCTCCTTATTTAGTAACGCCAAAAAGAGATGAACTAGTATTAGTTGATTTTGGGGCAGCTAAATTTGTCAGCACCACCGCTTATGCCAAAACGGGAACGAAAATCGGCACGGCTGAATATGCTGCACCAGAACAAACAATGGGGAAAGCAGAATTTACCAGCGACTTCTATAGTTTAGGAGTTACCTGCATTCATTTACTGACGCAAATGCACCCATTCGATTTATTTAGTATCAGCGAAGATGCTTGGGTGTGGCGAGATTACTTGAAAAGTCCCTTGTTGGATGAAAATTTAGGTAAAGTGCTAGATAAAATGCTGGAAAGAGCCACCAGCCGTCGCTATAGTTCAGCACGGGAAATTTTGGCAGCATTGAATCCGCAATCAACGGTAACGGTTAACAATGGTACGGATATTCCCTTGGGAAATCTCTATGGAATTAGTAGTAGTCAATCTGCGATCGCGCCTTACCAACCCCCAGTTACCAATCTTCCCACGTTTTACCAAAAGTCAGTTACCAATGTTCCTTCTGCCCTACAAAGTCAGAATTGGCGATGCGATCGCACTTTTTGGGGACATTCTAACTGGATTTTGTCAATTGCTTTTAATCCCGATGGAAAAACGATCGCCACTGGCAGTCGAGACAAAACTATCAAAATTTGGGATTTAAAAACAGGTAAAGAAATCCGCACTCTTTGGGGACATCATAACTGGGTTTGGTCGGTTAATTATAGTCCCGACGGAAAAGTATTAGTTAGCGGTAGTGGAGATAAAACTATCAAAATTTGGCAAATGCCCAGCGGTAAAATTATCCGCAACCTCACCGATCATACGGGGCCAATTTATGCTACTGCCGTTAGTTCTGATGGATTAACAATTGCCAGTGGAAGTGGAGATAAAAGTATCAAAATTTGGCAAATCGGGCAAAGCGAACCAATTCATACCCTAACTCGGCATTTATTCTGGATTCGTTGCGTTGCTATCAGCCCGGATGGGCAGTTTCTCGCTAGCGGCGGCTTAGATAATAACATCCATTTATGGCACATCGAAACAGGCAAATGGATTCGCACTTTTACAGGGCATTCTAATTGGATACGCTGCATCGCTTTCAGTCCAAATGGCAAAACTCTTGCCAGCGGCAGTTACGATAAAACCATTAAAATTTGGGATCTCAATAGCGGGAAAGAAATTTATAGTTTTAACGGGCATTCTGATTTGATTAATTGTCTTACCATTAGTCCGAACGGACAAATTTTAGCTAGTGGCAGCCGCGATAAAACAATCAAGTTTTGGCATTTGTTGACTGGTAAAGAGATCGTTACCGTAACTGAAAATTCCGGATCTGTGACTTGTATGGCTTTTAGTCCAGATGGGCAAACTTTAGTGACTGGCAATTTGGATAAAAGTATCAAAATTTGGCGGTGCGATTAACTAACTAATCATCCGATCTTCTTTTTGATAAATTTCATTATTATGGCTTGCTTTAGAGATGTTTGATGAAGTGTCTCTGCAATGTTTTAGCTATGAAATATGGTATTATAAGAAATTACATTTTAGTCTAATGAGCATAAATACATAAGTATAAATGAGTAATATAAATCAGTATTACGAAATACTGGGGCTTCAACTGGGTGCTCCCGAAGAACAGATAAAGCAAGCTTATAGAAATTTAGCAAAAGTTTGGCATCCAGACCGTTTTGCTAATGATACCGATCTGAAAAGAGAAGCTGAGGAAAAAATCAAAGTAATTAACGAAGCTTACCAACGACTAAAAGCGTATCATACCGAGCCGGATACGCCCAATTCTGGAGGAAGGATTTATACAGTTAATCGCTCCGATCCGGAAATATTTTATAACCGGGGAGTGGAAAACGCTAAAGCAGAAAAATATCAGGATGCGATCGAAGATTTTACGGCAGCAATCCGGCTCAATCCCAATTATATTGAAGCATACAAATATCGAGGTACAATTTGTGAAAAGCTTGGATATCACAATAGGGCAAAATCAGATTTCCGGAAAGCATTAGACATCGAATTAGAGCAAAGAAAGGCAGAAGTTTCACCAGTACCGCCAGAAACAAAAGAGCGATCGCAACCAAAACCGCCTCCTGCACCATCATCTCCCAGTTCTTCACCAGTAATTCCAACTTGGAAATGCCTATTTACTCTGACCGGGCATTTAGGCATAGTTTCTGCCGTCACTATTAATCAAAATGGAAAAATCCTTGCTAGCGGTAGCTTTGACAAAACTATTAAGTTTTGGAATTTACAAACTGGAAAACTAACATATACTCTGGCAGCACATTTAGATGCAGTTTGTAGCCTCGCCTTCAGCCGCAACGGAATGGTTCTTGCTAGTGGTAGTGTTGACAAAATTATTAAGCTATGGCGGCTCGAAAATAACCAACTAATCAATATTCTTGGCAATCGTTTGTCTGGACACTCAGATAAAATTTCTACTATTACTTTTACTCCAGATGGGCAGATGCTGGCTAGCGGTAGCGCTGACAAAACCATTAAATTGTGGCAATTAAATACTGGAAAAGTACTATATAATCTTACAGCACATTCCGCACCAATTTCATCTATTGCGATTAGTCCAGATGGTAAAATATTTGCCAGTGGTGGTTTGGAAAAGCCATTACGAATTCGACAAATAGAAAACGGTAAACTAGTTCGTTCTATTCCTGTTTTAGGCGGATTTGTTTCATCTGTAATCTTCAGCCCAGATGGGAAAATCATCGCTGGCGCGACTTCTACCGAGATCAAACTTTGGCAGACAGATACCGGGCAAGAAATTCGGACTTTTATCGGGCATTTTGGCGTTGTTAATTCTATTGTTATTAGTAGAGATGGAAAAACTCTGGTCAGCGGTAGTGAAGATGGCACTATCAAGTTATGGCAAGTAGAAACTGGCAAAGAAATCTGCACCCTTAACGGACATTCAGGAGTAGTTTATTCTGTTGCTATCAGTCCGGACGGGCAGACTATTGCCAGCGCAAGTCATGACAGGACGATCAAGATTTGGCGGTGTACTTAAAATGCAGGGCTATACCAATTCTTGGGAGATTTGAACTTAATTCTGGAGTTTCCGGATCGGGCGATCGCATTTCTGAATGTATCTTGGAAGATAGCCATCTGCGTTTATCTGCGGTTCCTATTCTATGTTTGTTACTCAGCAAAAAAATAAATAAGCAGAAATATAAATAGCACGATTACTTAATTATTTCTGCTGATAAACTTTAAAAAACATGAATAATATGATAGTACATCAGATCGCGATCGTCTTTTTTATTCACTTCTTATACTCCCGCTTAAAATATGAATCAAAATTTTGCACCTTAGGAGGTATAGAATGAATTACCGATTGACTGCATCTGTAGCATTATTAATAGCTTTAGGCACTTCTGGCTGCGCCAATACGAGTTTGCTATCTGCCAAAGATACTGTTAGTAAAACCAATCCTACACCTACAGTATCTTTTCAAAATAACGCTTCTACTAAAAAAATAACTGTTGCTAAAGTTGGAGTGAAACCTCAAGGAACCAGTTGCCCGAATAATGCCCAAATTAAAGGTGTAGATAGCAAAACGGGCAAATTTTATCACGAGAAACAAAAACCAGATTACAAGAACGTTAAGCCAACTATTTGTTTTGCAGATGTGGCGACAGCCGAAAAAGCTGGCTACAAACGTTCTACAGCTAACTAAAGTTTTGTGGTGTCAAAGTTTGTCTCTTAGAAAGTTAAATTTCGGCGGGCATCGCACTCTTTCAAGCAAGTAGCTTTTCCTCACTAACCGATTAAGAAGCATTCCATTAGGGGTGCTTTTTTTTCTTAAATAAATCTGGAGTTACTAAACCTTGAGGAAAAAAGATCGTTCCTAAAACTATTAGCACTCCAAAAATAATTAAACGACCATCTCGTAAAAAATTGGCCAGCCAATCAGGTAAACCCCCTGCATCTGCAATTCCTCGCAATATTTCTGGCAATGCCGTAAATACCATCCCACCCAAAACTGGCCCAACAAAAGTTCTCGTACCGCCAATTAATACAGAAGTTAAGTAAATAATACTCGCATCAAAAGTACCTTGACGGGCATTCCAAGTATTCAAAAAATGGGCGCTGACAGCACCAACAACCCCAGCTAAAATCGCCCCTAACGTAAAAGCTAAAACTTTGTAATAAGTGGGACTGATGCCCATTGCACCAGCCGCTAATTCATCTTCCCGAATCGCTGTAAATGCCCGACCAACTCGAATGCGTTCCAGGCGATAAAGGAAAATCATACTTAATGCTAATAAAGGCAAAACAATCCACAAGTATTCGATCGGATTTTGGAAAGGTTGTGGGATGCCAAAAATTCCTACTGCCCCGCCAGTTATTTCCAAATTTAATGATAGAATGCGGAGGATTTCTACAAAAGCAATAGTTGCGATCGCTAAATAAATACCCCTTAACCGCAGCGCCGGAATTCCTACCAAAATTCCCAATACACCAGACACAATCCCCGCTATAACCATCTCCAGTAAAACTAACTGAATTGGGTACAATCCTTCATTAACCGTAAATACCTTGGTAGATAAAATTGCCGCAATATATCCACCCAAAGCATAAAAACCCGGACTTGCCAAAGATAATTGTCCAGTCATCAACGGTAAATACAAAGATAACCCTAGTAGCGCCCCGACGATCGTCGAGACAATTAGAAAACCGTAAGTAGTAAGAAATCCATCCATAACACTTTAAATTGAGTAAATTTATTCAGCATAACCGGGGCGAGTTTTGTCACAAATTAATCTGTCGAAACCAAGGCTTGTTGACTAAACCCGCCCCTACAATCAGAAAATATATATAATTTCGCTGTTACTAAATTTGATATCATACTTCATCCTTTACACTTCATCTTTAATCCTGTTCATCCTTTAATGCCGATCTAAACTTTTTGGATAAACCGACGACCCAACAAACCTTGGGGTCTAGCAATCAACATAATAAACAATATTCCAAAAGCAAACGCATCTTTATAAGCAGAAAATTCTCCTGGAACAAACGCTTCAATTAACCCAATTACTAAACCACCCAACACCGCACCGGGAATACTTCCTAAACCACCTAATACGATGACTGCTAAACCTTTCAACCCAAAAGCAATTCCAAAATATGGCCCTGCAATACTCACGCTAGAACCCACAAAAGTTCCTGCCAATCCAGCCAAAAAACTGCTGATAAAAAATGTCAAAACAATAAAACCATCGGTGTTAATACCTAACAAATTGGCGGTCATCGGATCTTCGGCAACTGCTTTCATCGCTTTACCAAATTTGGTGTAATTAATAAAATAGGTGAGAATTGCCAAAATTACCACAGAAACGCCAAAAATTACCACTTGTACGCTGCGAATGTTAATTGGGTTTTCGGCTGTACCAAAATTAATTGCCGCAGGTAAATTCCCATATGTATCGCCGGGAAAAGTGTAATTTTCTGCACCTACTAAATATTGGATTAAATTAACAATTACTAATCCTATACCCAGGCTAGAAACAACGGTCAGCAAAGGATCGGAACGCTTACGCCGCAAAGGACGAAAGGCGATTCTTTCTACCGCAACACCTACTAATCCAGCAAGACTGCTTCCTAAAATTAAAGCAATCGGAAAAGGCAATTTGAAGGGGAATGACGCATTAGCAAGCAATCCATTAAAACCGAAAGCTTCTCCCATTAAGGCATAGGTAAAGTAAGCACCGAGGGTAAATAATGCTCCATGAGCAAAGTTAATGATGCCTAAAATAGAAAATATCAGAGTATATCCTAATGCAAAAATGGCATAAACGCTGCCAATGGATATACCATTCAAAAATTGTTGTACAAAGAGAGTTAGATTCATATATTAGGTAGTGGGTAATTGAAGAACCTAAATAGTAGGACTAATGAATATTTAATTATTTAATAAATCCGTGCCATTTTTGCTGATGCTGCCGTATTTCTGGCGATAACTAAAACTTATTTAATTCCCAAATGCTTACCAGATCGGCTTTTGTCCTGCCCCTACCAAAAAACAGGGGTAAATGCGGTTTTCCACCACAAGTAGAGGAGACCCTTTAATCGTTTCCATTCCCGATGCCCAATGTTGCGCCCCTAAACATTGACGATGAGTTTGCTTAGATAGTATAATTCATGTCCTATTAGGCTAAATCTAAAAAAGTAAGTACTAAATAAGAGAAGTTTCTATCATGAACGATTATGCAGAGGAAAGCAAATCCGCAATGGATGAAGCTATCGCTCATTATCAAGCAGCATTATCCACTGTTGAAAAAGCAGGAGCGATACTCTCGAAGCGAAAAATTATAGAAATGCTCTTGAACCGCGATGGAGTGGAAAACCTCAAAGAACAGGGTGCCGAATTGAATGCGAGTCAGTATGCTCTGTTGATTGATTTGGATGAACGATTGAAGGGACTTGCGGGGATAATAGCTAAAAAGCTTCCCCTAGCTAGCTATCGGCTAAGTGTGAACCCACCGGAGTCTTCTTGGTGGTGGTTTCTGGAATCTTTTGCCCCTCAAGAAGTCCATAAACACGATCGTTTTGATTGGGTATGGTATGGATTGACACTCGGTTGTATGGTTGTGGCAACTACTTTTGGTTCTAGCACGGCTCAAGCCTTTTCCAGTGAAGGGTTTGATATTCTAGGAACTTTTAGTACGGTTGGTCAAGCGGTGGGGATGCTTTTATTAGCTGGTGGAGTGCTGACAGAAAATGGTAAGGAAACTGTTGAGAATGCCCTTAAAAGCGTCGGTATTCCGCCTCACTTTCACGCAGAAGCAATCTTTGGTGCTTCTGCTTTAATGGCAGCAAGTGCTTATGGTATGTATGCTAATTTGCCAGCTATAGGAGAATTTTATTATAAACAGGGGCAGATCTCTAGTAATCAAGGTGATGTTGTTAGTGCGTTGGATTCATACAAAAGGGCACTGAATTTTAACCCCAACGATCCCAAAATTTATGTTGCCTTGGGGAAAGTTTCGGAAGACATGGGACAACTTAAGGATGCCGTATCTTATTACGAGCAAGGTAGATCCTTCAACGATCCCGCTGCCCTCAATGGTTTAGGAAGAGTATTGTTATTTCAGTCGTTGGAAGATGTGGGTTGGACAGCAAAAATTGATGAGAAAGTTGAGCGGAAAGCGGATTTTTTCTTAGTTGCTGCTGAGAAACTGGTGAAAGAAGAGCAAAAAGTTTTACGCCGAGATATTGCGATTAATCATGGCATTCTTTATCTATCTGATTTTGATTTGAAAAAATCTTCCGTTGAAGAAGCTAATGATGCTCTCGATAATGCTTATAACTCTTTTGAACAGGCTGCTGAATTAGAGAAAACTTTACCCAAGGAAACGAAGGAACAAGGTAAAGGGCAGTGTTATCTTCAAATCACGGAAAAAATACGCCAAGAAGTTAACTATCAAAAGGGACAATTTTTAAATCCCGATATTCCTAAAAAGGCGGAAGCTTGTTATGGAGAATTATATGGGGCAGGATTAAATCCTTATGACGATACGAAAATATACCATAGTCTCTATACTTTTAGAGTTTCACCTGAAGCCTATAAAAAACCAGAGAATTAAAAATAGGAAGAGTCAAAATCAAAAGCACAAAAATTAGGTAAGCACAACTACAACTACAGCTAACTCCTTGAAAAAAAATAAAATTTAGCCCTCCGACTTTTATAGTAAGCCGGGGGCTGGATTTTCAATTTTAACCCCAAGGGCTAGGTGGGCTACAAGGACCTCGCGTACCCGCCTTCCGCCGACAGCCTCCTGCTAGTCGGTCTATTTCATTCGAGTGCTGAAGTTTTACCCCGTCAATCCTGGTACTGATGAGTTGGGTAAAAGATAGAGCTACAGGATAAGCAGCTACAATACCTATTAAATATATAGCTATCCCTTGAACTACTGGTCGGTTAATCACCTTGCCTGGTGTGTTTTGACCGATCTTTTTAGAAATCAATCTTTGCATTTTTTATCCTCTGGAACTATCTGCTAAGTACTACCTGTCGAAAATCACATCACTAACTACACTGTTGTTGTTGATACAGACATTTTTTGCTTGCTCTACTATCCGTCCGTTGGCAAAAACAGCGCGAAATTCATACAGACACCGAGCATCATTTACTGGAATAACAACCGTCTGTTTAGCACCGATGTTAACAGATCCCAGCAAATCTCTACCCCAATTATCACCTGGCTTGCGCCAATAAAACTCCACGATATTATTATCGGTACGATTACTCACCTTAAAAACGCGATCGTCTTTTCCATAGAGGGAATAGGTACCACCATTCATGTCACAAATGTTGGCCTGACGTTCAATGTTTTCTTCCCCATTGGCGAATACGGCTTTGATATCAAAAAGGCATTCTCCTGGTTTGTTGTAAATATCAATATCTGCAGTTTCACCTGGTTTTACCACCCTACCCTGGAGTTTTTCGTTAATTCTGTCATCGCTTCCTTGAGGATATACAAAAAGATGAACTAAGTTATTATCTCCATAGTTTTCTACACTAAAGGTTAGCTTAGGTCGCAAAGTCTCAGCTGATAAGCTCCAAGGGTTAAATAAGATTGCAGTTAACCCAAATAGAACTTTAGCACTTGAGAACTTTAAGAAGGTTTGAGCCATAATCTAGATTCTCGTAATTCTAGGTTTCAATAGTACCATAAAACCTAAAATTAAACCATTTACGCCTATAATCCAGCTTTTACAATCGAATTCCCGTCACTGCTTGAGTAAATTGGCTTGAGAAGTTCTTGCATTGTTACTTATTTCAAAAATTCAAATTTACCGTTATTGCCGTTTTTATCTACTTTTAGTTGTGCTACGTAAAAGTCTTTCTGTACTACCTCGCCTACGGGTGTAAAAGAAATTTCACCTAAAGGTGTATCGTATTTTCCGATTAATAACTGTTTATTCAATTCCGTTCTTAACTGGGCTAAAGACATTTTGTTAATGTCACTCTTTTTATCTAATTCTTTCAATGCTTCTGCATATACTTGGACGGCGGCAAAAGCTTGGGCGCTAAACTGAGGAGGTTCTTTTTTGTATTGATTGAGATAGGTAGCACGGAAGGTTTTGTTAATTTCATTAGGGTGATCGGGACTGTAAGCTTGTGCTACTAAAACGCCGTCGCAAAGTGCTTTGCAAACTGCAAAAATATTCGATGTATTGAAACCGTTGCCGCCAATAATCACTCCTTTGTAACCTAATTCTCGGAGTTGTCTTACTAAGTTGCCTCCATCGGCTGCCAAACCGGAAATGATTATCAAATCTGGTTTTAAATTCAGGGCGTTGGTTGCTTGTGATTGAAAGTCTGTATCGGTAGTTTGGAATTTTTGAACGGTGATTAATTCAAGTCCTCGCTCCTTAACTGTTTGTTGGAAAGTTTCGGTTTCCGATTTGCTAAAAGCATCGTTTTGGGCGTAAAAAACTGCTACTTTTTTGATTTTTGGATTTATTTTGAGGGCGGCTTCGATCGAATTAGGGGCAACGATCGCAACTGGTGCAGAAACGCGGGCCACATAATCTCCTATTTCGGGAATTCCTTTGGCAGTGTTGGATGCGCCGATTACTGGCACTTTGGCACGTTCTGCGATCGGATTAGCGCTAAAGGCTTGTTGGGAGAGAGTGGGGCCAACAATACCGACTACTTTGGCTTGGGTAATTAATACTTGAAAAGCGTTAATCGTACCTGCTTCATCTCCGCCAGTATCTTGCACGATTAATTTAATTGGAGTGCCATCAACTCCGCCTTTATCGTTAAAATATTTCTCGGCAATTTTCGCACCGGCAATTCCTTCTTGACCGAGTAAAGCAACGTTGCTAGTTTGTGCTAGGGCAACTCCAATCGGAATGCCGCCAGATAAGTTTGCAGTTGAGGAAGAATTATTAGTTTGAGTACAGGCGCTCAGCAGAAAAGCGAAGGCAGTAAATAAAGCAGAAGTACGGGCAGTAGGTTTTTTCATAGGGGTGAGGAAATATATTTTTCTAGCGAGATTTTCAATATAACTCAATCAGAGTATAGTAATTTTTTCTCGCGTCATTGATTCACATTCAGTAATCAACAGTAAACTATATCACTATGTATTTCACAAATTTAGCGAAAGACCAAATACCCCCAGAAAATCAAAAATGATGTTCGATTTAAGTCGTTACCAATGGACTGTACTGTTTGCAGCGTGGTTAGGTTGGGGGTTTGATATCTTCGATGCCCTTTTATTTAATTTTGTTGCTCCCAACTGCGTGCCAACTTTGTTAGGTTTGAGTATTGGTTCGCCGGAAGCGGCAAGCGCTACGGTTTATTGGACGGGCGTGATGGCTTCCGTGCTGCTGTTAGGTTGGGCGGCTGGTGGGATATTATTCGGAAAGTTAGCCGATCGCATCGGGCGCACTAAAACCCTGCTGATCTCGATCGTCCTTTATTCCTTGGGAACGGCTGCCTGTGCGATCGCTCCTAATATCTGGGTTTTAATGGGATGTCGATTTGTTGCCAGCTTGGGAGTTGGCGGCGAATGGGCGGCTGGTGCTGCATTGGTGGCAGAAGTAATGCCGGAAAAATGGCGCATCGAAGGGGGGGCTTTGTTATGTACTTCTGCACCGCTGGGCGCGTTTTTGGCAACTTCCGTTACTTTTATCATTTCTGGGTTGTTACTCCCAAACAGTCCGGAAATTTCTTGGCGTTACGTATTTCTTTGCGGTTTAATTCCGGCTGCGGCAGCTGCGATCGTGCGCTTTTTTATCAAAGAACCGGAAGTTTGGCTCAAAAATAGCGCTAAGGCTGCGCTACCAAGAATTCGAGAACTGTTCAACCAGGAAAATTTACCTTCCACAATTAGCGGTTTGCTGTTAGCTTTTATTGCGCTTTTCACTTCGCAAGTTTGTGGCGCATTCATTCAAGTAATTGCCTCTCAATTAGCTCGCTCGGTTGCTGTCACTAGAGAGTTAGACCCCATAGCTACTCAAGTATTAGTAGAACAGTGGAAAGCAATTGCTAGTAATTCCCTCAACTTAGGTTCTTTAATCGGAACGTTGCTGACGGTACCCGCCGCTAAATTTTTAGGGCGTCGAGTGATGTTTTCCCTTTACTTTCTTCTCTCTTCGGCTGCGATTATGATTATTTTCGGGCTACCAATACCGCCGGAAATATTTATTTATTCGTTATTTTTCTTGGGATTAACTGTTTTCGGCGTCTTTGGTAGTTTCGCTTACTACTTACCGGAACTGTTCCCGACTAGACTGCGAGCAACTGGTTCTGGCTTTTGTTACAATGCTGGCCGAGTAGTAGCTGCGATCGGCCCTTTTTGGTTGGGCTATCTGTCTTCGCACGGGTCAAATCCTTTGTCTGGTGGAACGTTCAGCTTGTTTTGGGTTGGTTTTGTTCCCTTACTGGGAATTAGTTTGATACCTTGGACGATCGAAACCAAAGGACAAGTTTTGGCTGATTAATATTAAGTAGGTAGGTGCGAAAAAACGAAGGTAGATTTGTAGGGGCGGGTTTAGTTAGAGTGCTTGAAATACAACAGTTTTACTCGCTTATCTTACCCGCCCTGCCTATGTGCGTTTACCCATGCCATCCTACTTAGTAGTAAGTAGATAGTGGGGAGTTTCACGAGGTAGTTTTTTGGTTATCTGAATAATTCCCTACTTTCGTAAAAAAGGTCGTGTATTGGATACTAATTCACTTAAACGCTGTCACTTTTACTTTTCACCGCAGAGAGGCAAGGAAAAAGATAAGTGATACAATTAAACTGAACTGGTACTATAATTCAAATAAAATTACTAGAGTATAGACAAAATTATGAATACAGAACGCTGGGATGATGAGAGGTTAGATCGTTTGGCTGCTACCGTGGAGAATATCGGCGTCAAGATAGATAGTTTAACCATTAAGGTAGATAGTTTGGCAAGCACGGTAGAAATAAACGCTCGTACTATTGCTAATCACGATCGCCTGATAGAAAGTAATGCTCGTGTTATTCAAGCACTAGCTAATGTCGCTGCGGAAGCAAGGGAAGAACGCGATCGATTATTTGAAAGGATGGATCGAACGCAGGCAAATATTGAACGGCAACAAGCGGAAATTGCCGGGTTGAGAACTGAAACGAATCGACTGCTGGATCTGTTATTAAATCAACGAAATCAAGAAGATAATCCAAGTAATTAAATTAATAAATTGATATGGAGCGATATGCTTACGGCAGGCGGGAGCCAACGCATTTCGGTTGAAGATGAAAATAGGCGACATGACTACGGCAGTCTACGCTGACTTGAGAGTATATTCTAAACTAGAGTTTAGTCTTGATGCTCTTGATGTAAAATAGAATATATTTAGGTGAATTTAGTAAATCAATATGACTGCCGAGCAAAAAACACTTGATGTTAGTCTAGCAGAAATGAGCCTGCAAGAATTAGCCCATCTCATTGATGAAGGAAAAGAGATTTTATTGACAAATGGGAAAAAACCCGTGGCGCGTATAGTTCCTATCATCGAAAATAATGCCCCCAGAATAGCTGGATTACATCCAGGAGCAATATCGACAAGTAATGATTTTGATGAACCATTACCGGAAGAATTTTGGACAGCAGGTGCATGAGATTATTGTTTGATACGCATACTTTTATTTGGTGGGATAGTCAGCCGAATAATCTCTCACAAAAAGCTTTGGCATTGTTGCAAGATAAGCCAAATATTTTACTCCTGAGTGTTATCAGTATTTGGGAGATGCAAATTAAATTACAACTAGGTAAGATTACACTAAATCAACCTTTGTTAGAAATTATTGAAAATCAGCAAAAAACTAATCAAATAGACGTGCTACCTGTGAAGCTGATTCATGTTTTAGCATTGGATAGCTTGCCAATTATTCACAAAGATCCTTTCGTTTGTTAGTTGCTCAAGCGAATGTAGAAAATGCTGCCTTAGTTAGCTGCGATCCAATTGTTGCCAAATATACAGTTAACGTTATTTGGTAAATAGGAGAGCTTTTTATTGGCGGTTAAATGTATTAAGCGATCGCATTTCGGAGAAGATGGAAATGTGCGATCGCATTTGCTCATCTTTTTTTATTCATCTTTGGATAACCACGCTCCTAGAAGAGTTCCCATTATACCAGCAGTTGAAAAACCTATGATTATAGGAGCATTTATAAGTCCAGCTACTGCCACTCCAATTCCCATTGCTGTTGCTGTATTTTGAAAAACAGCTGCAACAAATTTTCTCCTAATAATTTCTTTTTGTTGTTTATTAAGATGAGTTCTCTTTTTTATAGTGGGCGTCAACATAGACAAAAAGGCAACAATACCTTTTAGAGATACACGATCCGCTACAACAGTAAAAAATTCGCCAAGCCATTCTTGACCATCTGGCCTTATTGTATTTTTATTATCTATTGCTACTACTGGTATTTGAAAGGCTATTTCATTATTTTGTATGCAATCTTCTATAGCTTTTCGGATTAAGAAGGTTCTTTTTGCTAACTTTTTTTCATATTCAGAAGGATTAACATTATTGGCAAAAGTAAAAACAATAACAGCGTTTTGCCATACTTCCGCTCCTAATGCGTCTGAAATAATTTTTATTCCACGCTTGTCATTATCTGTAATCCTAGTTTCGTCGAGCCTATTAACATATAGCATAGAATCGGGATTTTTAATCTTTTGACGAATTTCCTGCATATATTTTTGGTCATTGCCACTACCATCACAAAGGCCAGGAGTATCGAAAATCTTAGCTTTAACACCATTCATTTCAAATTCAAAACCACTAACTTCTATTGTTGAAGGTTCATCATCATCAACTTTGCATTTCTCTTCACCTAATAATGAGTTTATGGTGCTAGATTTACCCCAACCCGCCCGACCTACAACGAAAAATATCAACCGCTGCCCGCTCATTTCTTGTACTTTTCTTTTAAGAGCATCAATAAAATTTATGGCCAGTGTATCACTCATACTATTTTTTAAATTTGTTTAAGCAAATATACACATTTTCGTACCGTGTAAAGTACGGTAATTAAATTTATAGTCCCTTAACCTCTAAGTACTGTCAGTCGGAAATGTCGGAAATTTAATGGGCCAAATTTGTCGGAAATGTCGGAAAGATCGGGTACAATACTGGAAAGGCGCTGCTTATCCTGATTTATGGACATTTCGGAAATTATACACCTTGCAGACGAGCTAGTTTTCACTAAAACAGGGGAACACTTAGACTATTTGCAAGAAGCTATTCTGCGGGGTACTCTACAAGGCCAAAAATACTGGAAAATTGCAGAAGAAACTCATACAAGTGAAGGTCACATTAGGGATGTTGCTTCAGAATTATGGAAAATTCTTTCAGATGTACTGGGAGAACGAGTTAGTAAATCAAGTTTTAGAGCTAAAGTAGAACAATCTTTACTATCAAATTTTGCATCACCTTTTGGAAAAAATATTTTAAGAATTGGTAATGTCAACATTTGTCCGCAACAAACATCTCAATCTCCACCAGTCACCCAACAACCCCAACAAACCCCAACACAACCCCACATCGACTTAGGCGACGCAGCCCAAATTTTCAACTTCTACGATCGCATTCCCGAACTCACCATCCTCGAAACCTGGATATTACAACAAAACTGCCGCCTCATCGCACTTCTGGGAAACAGCGGAATCGGGAAAACCACCCTAGCACTTCGACTAATCGAACAAATCAAAAGCAATTTCGATTACATAATCTATCGCAGTCTTCGCTTCTCCCCAACACTCAACGCCACACTCACCAACTTATTGCAAATCTTCCCCCAGCAAGCAGACATTCCTCAAAGCATCGAAGCGCAAATATCCCAACTTCTCAACAACTTTCGTCAGCATCGCTGTTTAATTATTCTCGATGACATCCAAATGCTTTATAGCAGCGGACAATTGGCGGGACAATATAAAAGCGGATATGAAGATTATCAATTATTTTTTAAATTAATTGCCGAAGTTAATCACAATAGCTGTTTATTAATCAACAGTTGGGAAAAACCTAGAGAGATTGCTAAATTAGAAAAAAATAATAACTACGTAAAAACATTAGTTTTAGGCAGTTTAGGAGTAGCAGCGAAAGACATCCTCAAATCATATCAATTATCAGATGAAGAAGATTGGGAAATCTTAATTAATACCTATCAAGGAAATCCGCTATGGCTAGAATTTACCGCTAGCACCATTCAAGAACTATTCGGTGGTAGCGTAGCCGACTTTTTGCAATGCGATGCGCCGATATTAGACGAATCATTGCAAGCACAATTAGAGCAACAGTTTCAGCGGTTAACCCATCAAGAAATCGCTATCATGATGCAGCTTGCCAAAGAAAATAAACCTGTGGCATTGCCGCAAATTTTGAAAGTAATGCAGTTATCGGCATCGGATTTAGTGAATGGCATACAGTCATTAGGAAAGCGATTTTTATTAGAAGGGAAAGAAGAGGGAAAGACAACTTTTTTTAGTTTGAATCCGATTTTCAAAGAATATGTGAAAAATCGATATTTTAAGTAAAAATCATCCGTTTGTAGTAAGGACTTTAGTCCTTATTCTGAGGACTGAAGTCCTCACTACAAACTTATTTAATAATGCCGTGTTCCTACAGCATAATTGAATGTTTAATGCGCCGTTCAGAAACCCGGTTTCTTCAAGAAACCGGGTTTCTTTGCAACTCACTAGTCTCTATTCACTACCTAATTTTTCAAATTGCGCCATAAATCGACGATCGATCGAATCTTTTAAATACCACAAAAGAGGCGATTCCCATCCGTATTTTCCCCAGGAAGCAACGGCAGAACCATCACCAGTGCCGATCAAACTAAGATATCGTTTTTGAGGATAATAAGGTTCGAGTGTTTGTCCTTCTACCATGCGTTGCCAGTTGTTAAATAATGGTTTTCCCTGTCGCACTGCAAATACTCCCGCTTTCGGACAAGGATTATTTTCAATCGTGGCAATATCGCCAGCCGCAAATACATGAGGATGGGAAACAGATTGCAAGTTATTATTTACGAGGATAAAGCCAGCTTCATCTGTGACTAATCCCGATTTTTTCGGCCAATTCGGTGCAGATGCTTGAGTTACCCAAAAAAGGCGATCGCATTTCACTACCAACCCAGATTCGCATCTGACAAGTTGCGGCTGCACTTCACAAACACTTTCTTTTAAATGTAGTTGAATTCCTCGACGGGTAAGCAATTTTTTCATGTGACGCTTTACCCATTGATGATGATTTTCCATTAATTCTGCACTGCGTTCAAATAAATGAATTTGCAAATTTGATAAAGGTTGTTGAGCCATTTGCAAAACCCGATGCAACCCTGCTTGCATTGTTAATGCTAGTTCCACGCCACCAGCACCACCACCGACAATTCCTAAAGAAATCGGTTGTGAAGGTTGCTCGCTAACTTGCTCAACTAAGCGATGCCACTTTGGTAAAAATTCCGATATTGGTTTAACTGCGATCGCATATTCAGATGCACCTTTTACCGACAAAATCGTGGGAGTGCTTCCAGTATTAATTGATAAAAAATCAAAGGAAATTGGTAGACGTTTAGCACAGAAAATTTGCCGATTTTTTAAATCTACATCAACTACTTTATCAACGATAAATTTAACTTGAGCAAACTCAGTTAGCTGTCGTAGATCGATATGACATTCCCGATCGGTATAGAAACCAGCTACATTACCGGGTATCATTCCAGAATAAGGTGTCTGAGGTGATTCGGATATGAGAATGAGGCGGATATTCAGGATAGGATTAATACCAAATAATCGAAGCGCGATCGCATGAGAATGACCACCACCGATTAAGACTAAATTTTTCATCATCTCTCATTCTTTAGGCAGGGGAAGAAGGAAATATTAATTTTTCTAGGTAGGTTGTTGCCCTTCAGCGATCGGCAAGAGGACTCAAGCGCAACAACTTACCTTTTTAATTAAAATCTAAAATCCCTCGGTAAACCAACAATTACGTCCGTTGGCTTTTGCTTGATAGAGAGCGCGATCGGCTGCTTCAACTAAGTCCACAGGCGCTATGTCAGCCGTAGGAATCATAGTAGCAATTCCGATACTCAAGGTAACAAATTTTTCCCCACCAGAGGCAAGATGGGGAAGGTTAAGCTGTTTCATCGCTGCCCAAATTTTTTGAGCAACTCGAACTGCGCCTTTCCGCTCGGTATTTGGTAAAATAACAGCAAATTCTTCGCCACCGTAGCGAACTGCTAAATCAGTAGAACGCTGCACGGAATTTTTGATAACTTCCGCCACAAGTGTTAAACAGACATCTCCAGCTGCATGACCGTAAGTATCGTTATATTGTTTAAAATAATCGATGTCACAAAGGAGTAATGAGAGGGGCTGTTGTTCTCTGGTTAGACGATGCCATTCATATCGAAATTGGCGATCGAAACAACGTCGATTAGCAATTTGAGTTAATTGATCGATCGTTGCTAGATTTTCTAGTTGCTGATTAGCAAGTTGCAATTGTTGATGAAGTTCTGATTGATGAATGGCGATCGCGATCTGAGTTGCCAATTGCTTGAGCAGTTCGCTTTCCCAACAATGCCAATCGCGGGGGGCTCTACAATGGTGCGCCACTAACAATCCCCAGAGTCGATTGCCTTGTAAAATCGGTACGACTAACTTAGCTCGCACTTGCAAGCGTTCTAATAAATCCACATGACAAGGAGAAAATCCGGCAGTATAAATATCCGAAGTGGCTTTAATGCTGCTCTCGTGATAGGAATAGTTTTGTCTCTCTACAAAATAGGTATCCGTGATTTGCATATTCAGAATTGCCAGCCAACCTTCTGCCACGGATTCCTTGACTACTAAGCCACTCCAATCCGGGTTAAAACGGTAGACGATCGCGCGATCGGTTTGCAGAAAATCTCGTACCTCGGCAACAGTCCTATTCAAAATTTCATCTAAATCTAAAGACTGACGAATGCGTTGGGCAATTTGATAAATCATCCGTTCCCGTTCTGTTTGCTGTTGCAATGCTTGTTGCGCTTGTTTGGGAACGGTGATATCTGTAAAAGATGTCACTACTGCATAGGGTTGAGATCGATCGGCATAAAACAAAGGTTGGGAATTAATCGAAATCCAAGTCAGACTACCATCTGGTTTGTGGACTCCCATCACCACTTGAAGTTGCGGTTCTCCAGTTCGTAAAGTCACCATTGAGGGATGAATTTCTCCCGGAAATGGGGAACCATCTTCATGAATCGCTCTCCATCGCGGATCGAGGGAAGTTCGCCCCATCATTTGTTCGGCAGTCAGCCCTAAAATCCTTTCTGCACTTTGGTTACAGGCTGTAATTTTTCCATCCGCTTGTTGTAGCACGATTCCTTCTGCCATCGCCGCGATTACGGAACGATAGCGTTCTTCACTTTCTCGCAGGGCGGTTTCTACTTTTAAGTTTTGCTCGATCGCAATGCCCAGTTGTAATGTAATGTGTTGAAGAAATTTGATTTCTATGGGATGCCATTGACACGGACTACTACATTGATGAACGATCAGCAAACCCCACAGATGGGGCGATGGATTGCTTTTGGGACTTCTGACTAAAATCGGTACGACCAAATTGGCACGAACTTGCAACCGATTTAATAAATTTTTATAACAGGGGTCGAGGGTTACGGCATCAATATCTTCTAAAATTCCCACTCTTCCGCGTTGATATTGCTCTGTCCATTTGGCATTGAAGCAAGGATCGTAAATTAGTTGTCCGAGAATCGGTTTCCATTGAGGATTGACAGACTCTTCTGCTATTACTCCATCTCCATCGGGTAGGAAGCGGTAAATGAGAGCGCGATCGCTTCCTAATATTTCCCTCACTTCGCTGACAATTGTCTTTAATATTTCGTCCGAGTCACAGGGGTTATGTATTTGCACGATCACTGCCATCATGCGATCGAGAACTTGTTCTATGCCAATTTCAGACCCCGATAAAAGCCTGTGAACCATGATAGAAGCACACCAGTACTAACTGTATTATTCACTACCAAGGATTGCTCATTATTACAGTTAGTGGAGAATTTAATAAAAAAATACACAAAATTTATATAGTTTTTACAATTGACACAAATGTAGGTAGGGTTCAGGTAACGAAATCCGATCCGTATCACGTCCGTTTAGATATTTTTCTTTTCCCTATTACTTTACTTTGATTCCCTTTTTGTGTCTTTTTTGTATAAGGCGCTTGCTTTACTTAAGATCTAGCGACAAAACAACCAGTACCCAACAAGGGTAGCAAAAACGCGATCGTAACTTTTGACAATTTCATCTTTCCCAATTTTGGCGTTACACTACCATTGTCAGTGGTGATTGGTTAGTCATTAAAGTTATTAAAAAAATAGCCAATTTCTAACCAATTCCCCATTCCCAATTCCCCATTCCCAAATTATGATTGACCTTTACACCTTCACCACACCCAACGGACGCAAAGCTTCCATCATGTTGGAAGAAATCGGTCTTCCCTACAACGTCCACAAAATTGATATTACCAAAGGCGATCAATTTACACCAGATTATATTGCCATTAACCCCAATAGCAAAATTCCTGCCATTGTAGATAGCGATACTGGTATCACCGTTTTTGAGTCGGGTGCTATTTTAATGTATTTAGCAGAAAAAACGGGAAAATTTTTACCGAGTGACAAAAAAGGGGCATACCAGGTAATCCAATGGCTGATGTTCCAAATAGGTGGAGTAGGGCCAATGTTTGGTCAATTAAACCATTTCAAGAAGTTCGCACCCGAAAAAATTCCTTACGCGATCGAACGCTACGAAAAAGAAACTCTCCGCCTTTATGGAGTTTTAGATAAACAATTGGCAAATAAAGAATATATCTGCGGTGAATACTCGATTGCCGATATTGCTACTTATCCTTGGGTAGCAGTTTATGAATTTCAAGGATTAACCTTAGATAATCATCCAAATCTCAAACGTTGGGTAGAAACAGTACAACAACGTCCGGCAGTTCAAAAAGGAATGGCTGTTCCTGCTTAACTCACATCTCAATAAGAAACCCGGTCTCTTCAAGAAACTGGGTTTCTGAGGTATAATTCCTGCAACTCGAAAGTGCTATAACTAGAAATAGAATTTTAGGATAAACCTATGTCTACTCTAATTGAAAATCCTACTGAAACCATAACCGAAAAACAAACAGAAAATATCATAGAAAAAAAAGTCTGGACTGATGCCGAATTCATGGCATTGAACCGAGATGGACACCGCTACGAACTTGTGAATGGAGAACTAATTGATATGGGAAATTCTGGTGCAAAACATGGTTATCTTGCCATTATTTTAAGTGCTGCTTTATTTAACTGCGTATCGACCCAAAAATTAGGCGCGATGTTCGATTCCAGTACTGCTTTTAAAATGAAATCGGGGAATAAGCGATCGCCTGATATTTCCTTTGTCGCCAAAGAACGCCTGCAAGGTCTTCTAGACCTCCCCGACGGCTTTTTAGAAGGTGCGCCAGATCTGGCTGTAGAAATCCTTTCTCCTAGCAATACAGTGGAAGAAATTCACAACAAACTCGTTGAATATTTCGAGAATGGAGCGCGTTTAGTGTGGGTGATTCATCCGAAAGAAAATTATGTTTTAGTATATCGATCGGCCCAATCACCCGATCGTTTACTCAAATCTACTGACTCTCTTGATGGAGAAGATGTCGTACCCGGTTTTACTCTCCCCGTTGCCGATTTATTTCAAAAACTTGCTTTTTAATAGACTTCTTACAATAATCGATATTCCATCAATATTATCTGTGTTCATCCGTGTTCATCTGTGGATATCTGTGGTAAAAAACAAGATTTAACACTTTTGCATAAGTTAAACGTGCACCTGTTCCTGCCATATCTGCATCTAACTTTTCCAAAATTTCCCATGTTACATTTGACAACAAAGCTGCACCAGTAACTAATTTTCCTGTAGAAATCGCGACAACCATCTGAGACACCTTTTGCGATCGCTTTTCCATCATACACAACTGCAAAGAGTAGGGTATTCAGAAACCCGGTTTCTTCAAGAAATCGGGTTTCTAGCCACTCTTCAACAAACCAAATTTTTCACTCTAACTAAAAAACTTTTCCACACAACGCACGAATATTTCTACACCCATTCCCAATGCACTTTCATCAAAATCAAAGCGAGGATGATGGTGAGGATAAGCTAAATTCAAATTAGCATTAGCAGAACCTAAAAAGAAATAACAACCGGGTACTGCTTGCAGAAATAAAGACATATCTTCTGCTGCCATTGTTTGACATTCTGGCACTACACCCACGGGAGTTTCTACTACTTCCGTTGCCACAGAGCGAACTAAATCTGCGATCGCGCTATCATTGATCACCGGTGGATATTGCCGCCAATAGTTCAAATCGTACTTAGCGCCGTGACTTTGGCAAACGCCGTCGATAATCTGTTCGATTCGTTTTGGTAAAAATTCACCTAAAGCTGGGTTAAAATACCTAACCGTGCCGCCGATTCTCGCCGTATCCGCAATCACGTTAATTGCACTGCCGGCATGAAATTCTCCCACTGTCACCACTGCTGATTCGATCGGATTTACATTTCGCGCCACAATTGTTTGCAAGGCATTCACGATCTGAGCAGCTACTACTATAGAATCGATCGTTTGATGGGGAATCGCTCCATGTCCGCCTTTCCCCAAAATCGTACATCGAAAACCTTCCGTCGCTGCCATCAAAGGGCCACTGCGAACCCCCACCGTACCGATCGGCAATACGTTCCACAAATGGAGGCCAATTATAGCATTAACATCTGGATTTGTCAATACTCCAGCTTCAATCATTGGCTTTGCACCACCCGGCCCTTCTTCTGCGGGTTGGAAGATGATTTTTACCGTACCGGCGAAGTCTTGACGGTGTTGGGAGAGGTAGTAAGCCGTGCCCAGTGCGATCGTACTATGTCCGTCATGACCGCAAGCGTGCATTTTACCTGGGTGCTGCGATTTATAAGGTACTTCGTTTTCTTCCTGAATCGGCAAACCGTCCATATCCGCCCGAATTCCAAGTACCTGGCTGCCTTCACGACCAGAAATAGTTGCCACAATACCCGTCTGTGCAATGCCAGTTTGATGGTCGATACCCCATTCTCGCAGCTTTGCGCTGATAAACTCGGAAGTGAGTTTTTCTTGAAACCCCAGTTCAGGGCATTGATGTAAATTTCTGCGCCATTCTACTAATTGGGGTTGCAATGCGCGAATTTCTGACCGGATACGGGATAAGTTCACCGAAAGAGAGTTGGGTAGTGTGGAAATCATTTTTAATAATACTTAGCAACAGCGATCGTTCTTGAGGGGACGGGATGTTTAGGCTGAAAATTTCTGATATTTAACGTTAAAAATTATTCGTTTTTGACATAATTTTTCACCGTCCTCCGGTCAATTTTTATATATCTTAACACGGGGCGTCTCGTGAATGTGCATATAAAAATGTCGATCGCTCATTGCTAACAAACAACGAACGATCGACAATTAACAAAAATCGTTTTCCCAGTTCTATAAGACTGATGTAGAGAATGGGTTAGCGTTGACTAAAGCAGCACCGGTACCGGCGATCGCATTTCGTCCCGTACCCAAAACTGGCCCATTTACATCATCCCACCAGTTATTAGTCGCGTCCACCGACCCAGTACCGCCGTGGTAGAAACCAGCATTTAAGTTACCGATCAAGTTATTGTTATTCACATTGACAGTACCGGTCGCACCAGTATTGTCGCGAATTGCGATACCGTTGTAAGAATTCGTTACCACATTGCTAATCACATCCACCGTTCCCAAAGCAGTGTAACCATCGCGCACGCGGATACCACCGCGATCGGCAAGATTGCCAGTATTAGTATTGGTGATATCGTTATTGTCGATAATGCCGTTGCGACCAGCCACTTGAATTCCCTGTTCTCCAGTATTGCTAACTTTATTAGCAGCAATAAAGCCATCAGTCATCGAATCAGCCGCCACACCCGGCCCACTTAAATTAGCGATTTGGTTATCCGTAACGCGAACGGTGTTAAATCTGATAATTTGCACGCCGCTAGTAGTACTGCCAGCCGCCGTAGTAACGTCGCGCATCAAGTTATCTATTACCTGCGCCGAAGAGGATGAAGCGGTATTAGCAGTATCCATGTAAACGATACCGTTATTGAATGGGCCAACACCAGTAAAAGTATTTTGGCGAATCACCGCATTTGAACCATCCCCTTGCATGGCAACCCCATTGGCGTTGTTCATTTGAATCGTCAAGCCTTCAATATTAACATTGCCCACACCGGGGAGAATCCAGAAAACTGGTTGACTTGCCGCACCTTGAACCACAGCTTCCGTAGTTCCCGAAGCACTGCTGGGACTAACACCCGCATTTGGCCCCCGCAAAGTTAACGGTTTGTCGATATAAACAGTACCACCTTCGTTATAAGTTCCGGCTTGAATGACCAGAATATCGTTAGCCGTCGCCGCACCAACAGCAGAGCTAATATTGCCGTAACTACTCAAGTAATTGCCAGCCGAGTTATAACGCAGGACTGGGCCAGCACCAGTACCCGTCAAAGGATCGTTATCTGTAATGGTAACGGTGGCGGTATCTGCCGAACCTACTTGATAAGGTATATCTTCCGCTACCTTAACAATCACTGATTCGATCGGTTCGTTCACTCCATCAGTTAAAGCAGTCAGCGTCACTGGTGCAGACACCGACTGACCAGCCGCAATGGTAACCGTACCAGTCAATGGTGTATAGTCAGTGCCAGCAGTAGCCGTCCCCGTAATCGTATAGCGAATAGTCAGCGCTTGGGTGATATCGCCGCCAGTACGGGCAAACTGAAATGCACCAGTTCCTTCAGCGCGTCCCGGTTCTCCCGCCGCCGGGTCGAGGGCAGCTACGAACACAACTGGTTTAATGATAGGTACGTCATTATCCAAAATAGTCAGAGTTGCCGTATCCTGAGTGCCAATTGTTGCACCTCCCGTGGGGTTGGACAAGCTTAAATCAACCAGTTCATCTGGTTCTACCAAAGTGTCATCAACAATTGGAATGGTAATTGTTTTCGGTGCGGTGTCTCCGTCTGCCCAATTAACGACGATCGGGTTATTGTTATAATCACCGGGTGCGATCGCCGTATTATCGCCCAAGTTAACCGTTGCGGAAACTGCGCCTGCACTGCCACCAGTACGATTGAGGGTAACCGCTAAGACGGGAGTACCATCTTCACCAACGACATATTGGGGGTTGCTAAATTGAATAATACCGGGAGTATCGTTATCCAAAATCGTCAAAGTAGCCGTACCCTGCGTTCCAATCGTCGCGTTACCAGTCGGATTGGTTAAGGTTAAATTGACAGTTTCATTACCTTCTACCAAAGTGTCATCAATCACCGGAATTGTAATCACCTTGGGTGCAGTATCCCCATCCGCAAAATTAACCGTGATGGGATTATTGGTGTAATCACCAGGCGCTACCGCACTACCATCACCCAAGTTAACCGTCGCCGACACCGCACCCGTACTGCTTCCCGTGCGAGTTACCGTTACCGCTACTACGGGAGTACCATTTTCGTTGACGCTGTAAACCGGATTGCTAAATTGAAGGGTGCTGTCATTATCCAAAACGTTCAAAGTAGCGGTACTTTGAGTGCCGATCGCCGCACCGTTAGTAGGATTGGTTAAAGTTAAATTGACGGTTTCCGTATTTTCAACTAGCGTATCGTTAACGATCGGAATAGTAATAATTTTGGAAGTAGTATCTCCATTCCCAAAAGTAACCGTGATGGGAGTGCTATTGTAATCACCAGGTGCAGTCGCAGTTCCGTTACTCAGGTTAACGGTGGCGGAAACTTGTCCGAAACTACCACCAGTACGAGTAACCGTTACCGCCGTTACGGGTGTCCCGTCCTCGTTCACCGTGAAAAACGGATTACTAAACTGAAGCGTACCAACAGTTTCTTCGATTCCGGAATATTTGAGTTGCTGAACTAGGTAGTCGGAACTATCGCTGATGTAACTGCCAGTATTATCCGTGTAAATTGGTTGAGGACTACTCGGACTAGCATAAGGTTTAGCAGAAAATTTCAGTTCGTCAAAAGCACCAAATACCTTAAATTTGAAGTCTCCATTTGCTGCATCATCTGCGAGGAAAGTTACGCCGCTAGCAGCATTTTGAATTGAAGTTTGAGTAGACGCAACAGTAGTTTCGTTGGTCATGCGAACTGCTGTCAATGAAACCTTTTGACCGTTTTTGAATGCTTCTAAGAAACCAACTTCCGTCCCCGCTGATTCTGCTGCTTTAGGAACGAATAAGCTCAAGTCGATAAAAGCATTTTGAATCGTTTTGTTAGGAGCCCATTTATAGGTTAGTCCTTGAGATCTTCCCGTATTAGGGTCATAATTGATTTCTGCCCTTACTTTGGTAGCCGCAGTCCACCAACCGTAATAGGAAGAAGCAGCACCCATGCCGTATAGGTGTCCGTAGCTTGTGGTGCTACCATTGGCAAAGTTGATATTACTTTGAGGAATTGGATCGAGGTAGTTAGTTACTGCACCGTTAAAATCAGTACCGAATATTTGAATTCCCTGATTTTGGGCAGCGGTAATCCACTCATTTTTAAAAGCATTTATGCCTGTCGTGTCATTGGTATAGCCGTAGTTACGACCCAATACACCAGATATAGACAAAGTAGCCATAATTTATCCTCTAAGAGTGAGAATTTCTAGATTTAAAGCGATAGCAAATTAGGAAAATTTCGTAAAAAATTCCCTTTTAGCCGATTTTTACGAAGCGGCTAATTGCGTTATTTTGGAAAGCTAATTGGTATAAGAAATAGCATCTCAGTTAAGACTGAATGACTTAGAAGGAGACTTCAGTTATTTATTGAGATGTCTAAATCTTTTCTTGCAGGGTAGCAAGGCGATATCCGGAAAGTTGTTCGATCGTTTTTGATACCAGGTCGTCTTACCTTACGTAGCCTCGATCGCTGGGGATAAGGTACTGGTAATTTCTTCTATACTCTACTAGGGAAACATTTTTTCAGAATTTACCCTGTCAGTACCTACTATGTTTATACTTAAATTAATTTAATACTTATGCGGTTTTTACTTAGAAGACTAAAACCGTTGTAAGTATAGCAAACGACATATCGGTTAAAACATCATAAGTAGGATGGTGGGTTACGGCACTAGAACTAAATTATCGATCGAAAGCCTTAAAATTATCGCCCGTGCCTAACCCACCCTACGGTTAAATAAGTTGCTTTTATCACCACAAAACCGGGAGAGCCCCTCAATCTTGATAACTAGCAACTTGCGTTAATACGCTAACTTAGTTTGGTATCAAAATTTCTATTTCTAAATTGGCAGCAACTTGAGACAATTTATCTAAATCATCGGTGTTTTCTAAATAAGGTAAAACACCTAAAACTAAAGTATTTGTCAAAGATTGGATTAAGTCAATAGGGGCTAAATCAGCTAATTCTTCTTCGGTGCAATTATTGACACAATTAAGCACGATTCCCTTCAGATTAATTCCTGACTGACGCGCTAGGGCAACATTCGCTACAGTGTGAGCTAAACAGCCTAATTTTACCGGAACTACTAGCACTGTCGGTAATGCCCAATCTCTAGCTAAATCGGCTACTGTTAATTCGTGAGTGACGGGGGAACCTAAACCGCCTAATGCTTCTACTAATACAAAATCCCGTTGTTTTCGCAAATTTTCTAATGCTTGCCAAACTTTTTTTAAATCAACAAATTTACCTTCTTTTTCGGCAGCGATGGGAGGCGCTAGGGGTGCTTGGAAGTGGAGAGGGGTGATTTCTTCTAAAGATTGATGGAAGGAAAATAAGCGATCGTATAATTCTCGATCGCCTATTCCCGTTTGAATCGGCTTAAAAATACCTAAAATCTTGGCAGAACGGTACTTTTGCCAATATGCTGCCAAAGCTGTTGTTAAAACTGTTTTTCCGGCGTTGGTATCGGTAGCAGTAATCAGAAGAGCATTCATTGTTGATAGGTAATTGCTAATTGGTAAAGCGAGAGTGGTTACAATACTGCTTGAAATTTGTTCAAAATGGTAATTTGTAGGTTGGGTTGAGGAACGAAACCCAACGCATAAGGGCTGTTAAAGTGATTGGATATACAATTTTTACAACTAAATGAGTACTGAGATTGGTAAGTTTATAATGACCAATGACAATTTTCAATTCCGCACGCTAATATCTACAGAGAAATTAGTTTTATTAGTGGATTTTACATCTATTTGATATTCTCCATCTTCATCAACTGTAGATTCCCATTCTCCCACACCTGAACCACTATCAACTAATAAACCATTGGGATGGCGAATATCTAATGTTGCTTCTCCATTTTGAATTCTCACGCTTAATATTTGACCCGATTGAACGTTTACTAAGAAACGTTTAATACTTTCAGGGCTGGTTTCACCCGAAAAAATCTGCGTCCCCGTAGCGCCTTCTGGAAAATCCACAGGTTGGGTATCAATTACTAAGTTAGAAGGAGTAGAACTTTCATTAGTTGGTGTTGGTGTTGGAGTTTCAGTGGGTGTTGGTGTTTCGGTGGGTGTTGGTTGCACGTTAGTTAAAAGCAGGTCTAACTTATATTCGCTCTCCGTTACACCCCTTACCGTACTGAGTTGAACTACATAATTTCCATCAAAAGGAAGTTCGCCTTCCCAACGAGTTACGCGATTCGATCGGTTGTCGATCGGTTCTTCATTTGGCCCCAAAATTGTCATCAAAATCCCTTGTTCTTGGAGGGAAGCGGTTAATTTTTGCCCTTGTTTGCCAGCAAAAGTGTAATTAACTGTGGCGTTAGCTTTTAGTTTATCGGAGAGAGAAAAAGGTTGATTTTCAGCGATATCGAGTCGTTTGCTATAGGTAACTGGTTCGGGGCTAATTGTGGGAGTAGGGGGTTCTAAATTGATTGGTAAAGGTTCTTTGGTATCGGGAAATACTACGGTTGGTTCGGTACGGGGCAGGGGTTGTGTAGTTGTAGCGTTGGGAAGAACCGCCTGACGTTGCAGCAAGTAACTTACTAATGTCCAAGAACCGACACCAGCTAATATAGCAAGGCTCATACCTATAAAAGCAACAACCCAAGGGTTATCCAAACTAGAGCTAGGTGTTGGTATGGAGTCGGGATCGGATGGATCGGCAGATATAGGGGTTTTTACGGAGGAAGTTTCTTTAGCAGAGATGTTTTGGCGAATTTCTGCTTTCAGTTCTGGTAGGCGGGAGCCAACGGCAAGAGTTTCCACTTGAGAGATGTTAGGAGTGAGAGCGGGGGGTGTTTTTACTTGTGGTGGAGAAGCTTGGGACTGGTAATTGAGGGCGTCGTTGAGGGCGCGGGCGACTTCACGGGCATCTTGATAGCGATCGCCAGGACGATAGCTTAACATTCGATTGAGTACCAAGGTCAATCCGGGGTGAATTGGCGGTATCCAACGGTACCAATTCCAGCTAAGGGTACTTTCATCAAATAAAACTTGCGGTTCTTGACCTGTCAGCAAAACTACGGAAGTAACTGCCAAAGAGTAAAGGTCGCTACTGGCGTATGCTCTCCCGGTTTGAATTTGTTCGGAGGGTGCATAGCCTAATTTCCCTACCATTGTGGCGGGTGGGGCTTTATCGGGATATTGAAACCGAGTTGCCAGTTCTTTGACAACGCCGAAGTCAATTAGCACGGGTAGGTTATCCCGTTCTCGGAGGATGATGTTGTCTGGGGAAATATCTCGGTGAATAATTCCTTTGCCGTGGATGTAGTTTAAAACGGGGAGCAACCGATCTAATAATTGCAAAATTTCCCCTTCGGAAAACTTTTGCCCGGTGTTTTTTCGTTCGGCTAGTAACGAGCGATATGTTTTTCCTTCTACGTACTCCTGCACTAAAAACAATCGTCCGTCTTGCTCGAAAGTGGCGCGGAACTGAGGAATTTGAGGATGCTGAATTTGATAAAGGATGGCTGCTTCTCGTTGAAAAAGTTCTTTGGTCTTTTCCAATGGGTAAGCATTTGTTTGTGGAGGAATTAATTCTTTGAGAGCGCATAGTTCTCTAAAACGCCCTTGGTCTTCTGCCAGGTAGGTTCGACCAAAGCCCCCTTGACCTAAAATTTTAGCCAAGCGGTAGCGGTTTTGCAGAACAGTACCAATGGGAAGCGGTGGTTGCATTTTGAGGGAAAGGGAAGAGGGAAAGGGTAAGGGGAGTAGGGGAAAGGATAAAAGGGGAAGGGAGAGATTAAGACTATTATTGTACGATCGCTTTTTCTTCCTTTGCCCTTTTCCCCTTTTCCCACAAAAGTTTGTTGTTCCGGCGCATCAGCGAGCGCTAAATTTTCAGAGGGGAATTATTTTAGCTGAGCTAGGAGAGGTTAATTCGCCTAGCCTATTATGTATCGGCTGGGGGTGGTTAATCCGGTTGAGTACGCTTTTCAGGTATTTTTCCCCATAAACTTGACGATTATACAATTACATATTTAAATTATTTTTGCCTTGACATTACTTTAGGATTGCTCGATGGGGTCTGTCATTAACCCTCGGTTAAAATCCTGAGTCTTTTTACTCATAGGTTATATTGGGTAAGCGCGAGCGATCGCTCGCTGAGAAAAAGGTTAGATGCAGGGATGTCAATTCTTTGATGTTATTTCTACATAGAACGATCGCGTTTAATTTTTCTTTGACTGCCTGCTCGGTTTAATAACCGCAGTGAGAGTTAGAGAAAAAAAGGGAATTAAAACCCAAATCTAAGTAGATTAACTGAGATGAAATTAAATCCGTCGCTAACTAGAGGCTATGCCCCGTAAAAACCACCCTGATTGCTCTAATTTGTGCTATCTACTGAATAAAATGACTACCCAATCTTAAGCAAATCTTCTGGAGAATGTGGGCAAACTACAATGATAAGATCGCGATGAACACGCTTCGAGGGTCTGCTGTGATCCGCTCTGCAACTTTGACGCTTCAGCCGACACCACCGGTAATAGCTGCAAACAATCGTCTGAGATTGTTTTCTGGTTCTGCCAATGTGCCTCTTGCCCAGGAAATCGCTCGTTACCTGGGGATGGATCTCGGCCCAATGGTTCACAAACATTTTGCCGATGGGGAAATTTACATTCAGATTCAAGAGTCGATCCGGGGTTGTGATGTTTACCTGATTCAGCCAACTTGCCGTCCGGTAAACGACCATTTGTTGGAATTGCTGATCATGATCGATGCCTGCCGTCGCGCTTCGGCTAGGCAAATTACGGCAGTAATTCCCTACTATGGTTATGCTAGGGCCGATCGCAAAACGGCTGGGCGAGAATCGATTACCGCTAAGCTAGTGGCTAATTTGATTACGGAAGGTGGTGCTGACCGGGTGTTGGCAATGGATTTGCATTCGGCACAAATCCAAGGCTATTTCGATATTCCATTCGATCACGTTTACGGTTCCCCGGTCATCTTTGATTACTTAGCTAGCAAACAGCTATCGGATATCGTTGTGGTTTCGCCAGACGTAGGCGGTGTAGCTAGGGCTAGGGCATTTGCCAAAAAGCTCAACGATGCACCCCTGGCAATTATTGATAAGCGCCGTCAGGCTCATAATGTAGCGGAAGTTTTGAATGTAATTGGCGATGTCGCTGGTAAAACAGCAGTGTTGGTAGATGACATGATCGATACTGGTGGCACGATTAGCGAAGGTGCTCGCCTGCTGCGTCAGGAAGGTGCGCGTCAGGTTTATGCCTGTGCTACCCATGCGGTGTTTTCACCCCCTGCGATCGAACGTCTATCCAGCGGTTTGTTTGAAGAAGTGATTGTCACTAATACAATTCCAATTGGCGAAGACAGGCGCTTTAAGCAGCTAACCGTGCTTTCCGTGGCAAATGTATTAGGTGAAACTATCTGGCGCATTCACGAAGATAGTTCTGTAAGTAGTATGTTTCATTAATTTGTCATTGGTTATTGGTCATTAGTCATCTGCTAATGACCAATGGCAATACCTATCGCTGTTGACTACGAGGATCGAGGGCATCCCGCAGTCCGTCGCCCAAAAGGTTGAAAGCTAAGACGGTGATGATAATCAGGAATGCTGGTGGCCAAATTAACCAAGGCTGGAGTACCAAAATGGAAGCATTGGTGGCCAAAGACAGCATATTCCCCCATGAGGGATCGGGCTGTTGGATGCCTAGCCCGATTAAGCTGAGTACGGATTCGGCTACGATAAAGCCGGGGACTGCTAGGGTAGCGGAAATAATGATATAGGTGGCTGTTTGGGGCAGAACGTGGCGGGTAATGATGTAAAGAGAATTTCCCCCCATAGCTTTGGCAGCTTGCACGAATTCCCTTTCTTTAATCGATAATACTTGTCCCCTAATCACCCTTGCTAAACCAGCCCAGCTAATAAAAGAAGTGATGACTACGATCAGTAGAAACCGCTGGGCGCTATTAAGTTGGGGTGGGAGTACGGCAGCGAGGGCAACTAATAGATAGATGCTGGGAATGGTCATCATGACTTCTACTCCCCGCATTAAGATAGTGTCTACCCAACCACCAAAATAGCCGGAAATTCCACCTACGAGCATTCCAAGGGGGAAAGAAATGACGATGCCGACCAATCCTATGCTGAGGCTGATTCTTCCGCCGTATACTAGGCGAGAGAATTGATCGCGCCCTTGTTCGTCGGTACCTAGCAGGTTAAATTTAGCTTCCCCTGTGGTGCCAAAAAGATGCCTATTGAGGGGAATGCCGAGAAGGTTGTATGTTGGGCCTGGAACGAATAATCTCAAGGGTGAGGGTTTTTGCCAATCTACTATTAGTTTGCGATCGCCTGTTTCTAGGATCGCTGGCCCCTGAGTCGTTGGATAAACGTGAGGCCCGATAAATCTTCCCTCTGGAGTTTTGAGATAAATTTGAGTGGGTGGCAGTAGGGAACCATTGGGCTGAGAAACATAAGGGTCGTAAGGTGCCACGAAATCAGCAGCCAGTACTGCTAAATAAAAGATTATCAATAATAAAGCTCCGGCACGGGCTAAAGGATTCTTTTTTAACTTTTGCCACCAATTCATAGTTTAATTTAAACCTGTTCGACTAATGCTTTTAATTCTTCTTGCGTCTTTTCGTGTTCTACAACAAAGACATTGGAGTATAAGTTAGCAATGATTTGTTTGCCTTGTTGAGTTAGCTGTAAATAGCGCAGTGCATCTTTGATATATGGATAAACTCCATGCCAATAGAACTTGGAATAGTTGCGTCGTAAATCTCCCGGATGACTATAACCTAATGCTTTATTTACACCTGTTTCTTCAAATTCATAAAATAAGGAAGTAATTTTTTTCAGATAGCGAGGATCGCTCAGTTGACCGATTAAATCGGCAGCCCGAATTAATCCCGGGTATTTTATCGTATCTTGATGGTCTTCGGCAGTGGGAACTGGAAAACGAGTGAGTTCTATATTCCGTTTGATAATTGTCGCATCAATTAGTTTATGACCGCCAAAACGTTCGTCGATAAACAGTTTTGCTCTGTCTACATGATAAGGAGTGAGGCTGGCATCAGAGGCCCCGGGAGATAGAGGAACCATTCCTCCGTCTTTGCCAGTTGCATATAATCCTTCTGAGTCTCTGTCTTGACGGCAAACTCCCTTGACGTAGCCTATATCGTGACAAACTAGGGAGATAATACAGTGCAACCAATCTTCGCAGGCAACTCCTCCCTCTCGGATGTGTTTGCCTCGTAAAATTTCTTGCCCTACTAAGGTAACTAAAACGGTATGTTCTACGTTGTGATAAAGGGCGTCGCTGTTGGCGATATTTTCTAGCGCCATGCTACCCGCCCAAGCAATAATGTCTTCGTAGTCAGGTTTTAACCCCCCATAAGTGCGGCTGTAACCTTCGCGAAGCTTTTCTACAAATGTGTCGATGAGGATTTCTGTTGGGTTAAACATACCTTTTACTCGCTTGTGGTGAGTGCTTTGCCAGAAAATGGCTTGAGGGCTATTAAAATTTATTATCCTAGTTATTTTTATTTAAGGTGGGTAAAAAATTTGGTGGCTAAGCATCGTCTAATATGCTAACTCAAGGACGGGCAAAAGCTACCGACCGTATGGCTACATTGGTAAAATGTGCTATCCTTAAAAATTATATGCGGGTGTAGTTCAGTGGTAGAGCATCTGCTTCCCAAGCAGAGTGTCGTGGGTTCGAGTCCCATCACCCGCTTCGTTATTTAATAACATAGGAAAATTACTGCTAAATCTTGCCTTTTTGCATAGGCAAGTAAATAGTTAACAACAAATTACATTATTTCTGCTAGACGCTGCTGAAGCAGTTGCGGAAATTGAGCATAGTATTGTTGGTTGAGGGGTGAAGGATGGGGAAGAGGCATGAGGGTAATTAAACGTTGATGCTGGTTGTTTTCTAGGTCTGTGGCTTGTAGATTGATTTGAATACTAGCTGTATAGCGATCGCTGCGTTCAAAAAATTCGGCCAGCACCCCTTTAGCCGCATAAGGATAATACCATTTAAAGGCTTCGTTGCCTAGTGTAATAATGCGATCGCCTTGCCAGTGCAGTACTAATAAACGTTCTAAAAACGGACGGAATCTCTTTTTGACTGCTTCTGAGTAAGCTTTGTTCCCTGGTGGTTTGTAGGGAACGGTGTTAGTAAACAAAACGCGATCGAGAACTGTATTTAAATCATCAGTATTTGTAGGTTCTTTATCGTAAATATTCCGGTAAAGACCCCGCCGAACCATTTTGCCAGCCGCACCGTAAAGCGGTTGTCGCTCAGTTACTTCCTCTTTGCCCAAATCCCTGGCAAAAAAACACAATTGACTTTCTAAATTGCCTGCATAGAGAATTGGTTGAGTAGGAGAAAGACCTGTTTCGTGATAAACTGGTTCATCAATTGGAAATGCAGCTTTTTCAGCTTCTTGCTGGATTTGCGTAATTAGTTGTTCAATATTTGACATAAAATCCCATCTGTTATCTTTAATATTGTACCTTAGCAAGTCGATTTTATTGAAAAATTTATAATAGAGATATATGGGAATTTCTTTGATAACTTATATTTGGGGGCTTGTATCAATTTTTAATTTCGCTCATAATTGTTCTACCAGTTATCAGTCATCAGTTATTAGACCGCTGGCAAGGGTTTAAAACTTCCATTATATCAACTTTAAATAACCACTAAAATAATAAATAATTCCCAACTAGTGGTAGTCTAATTTTGGCAGTTAAAAATACCTTACTTATGACCTGGTAACTGATAACTGTTTACTGATAACTGATTTAACTCAGTAAGCAAAAATTTTATGGCTGAGGCGTTAATTGAATTAAAAGGGATTAGCAAATCCTTTGGTAATAATTTGGTATTGGATGAGGTAGATCTGAATATTTATCCAGGGGAAGCATTAGGTGTGATCGGCCCTTCCGGTACTGGAAAATCAACGATTTTGCGAATAATTTCTGGCTTGTTAGCACCTGATGCGGGGGATATTTACATTCAAGGACAGCAAAGACAAGGTTTAGTTGAGGATGCGGAAGATGGTATTGGAATTGGGATGGTATTCCAGCAGGCAGCTTTGTTTGATTCTTTGACAGTAGAAGAAAATGTTGGTTTTTTGTTATTTCAACATTCTAAATTACCCCGTCAACGAATTCGGGAGTTAGTAAACCAAAAGTTGGAAATGGTAGGATTACCGGGAATAGGAGATCGCTATCCTTCTCAATTATCTGGCGGTATGCGGAAGCGGGTAAGTTTTGCTCGTGCTATCATGACTAATCCAGATAATCCAAAAGATAATCCCGAAGTTTTGTTGTACGATGAACCTACCGCAGGTTTAGACCCGGTTGCTTCTACGGTAATTGAGGATTTGATCCGCCAGTTACAGCGTACAGATGGGGGTTGTAATACTTATGCGATCGTGACTCACCAAGATAGTACCATTCGCCGTACTACCGATCGAATTATTTTTTTGTATCGAGGCAAAATCCAGTGGGAAGGTAGCGTTACAGAAATCGATACAACAGATAATCCATTAGTAAGGCAATTTTTTAGTGCTAGTGTAGAAGGGCCGATTCAAGCAGTTGGATGAGGATTTTTTTTACCACAGATATCCACAGATGAACACAGATGAACACAGATGTAGAAATAGATTGATCGTGATGTCATGATGTTTATTTTTACTTTTTGATTGGGAGAGGAGAAAGAATGCGATCGCGAACATTTCGGGAAGGCTCGGTTGGTTTATTATTCTTAGTAGGATTTGGTTTATTTGGTGTCTTAGTTTTGTGGTTGCGAGGAGTTTATTTCGGAGGACGTAGCTACAAAATCATCGTAGAATTTCCCAATGCAGGAGGAATGCAAATAGGAGCGCCCGTTCGCTATCGTGGAGTTAGAATTGGCAGAGTTAGCAACATCGAACCCAGACCAAATCGAGTAGATGTTGAATTGGAAATTACCGAATCAGATTTAGCGATTCCTCAAAATGTCGTAATAGAAGCAAATCAATCAGGGTTGATTAGTGAAAATTCAATTGACTTCATGCCTACTAGTGCAGTATCAACAGATGTTAGGGATGCTAATCCGTTCGCTGCTAATTGCCAAGAGCAAAAACAAATTCTTTGTAATAATGAACGCTTACAAGGTCAAGCTGGCGTTAGTCTCGACGAACTAATTCGCGTTACTGTTCGCTTTGCCAATTTATATAGCGATCCGCAATTTTTTGCTAATGTCAATTCCGTTGTCCAAAACACTTCGGCGGCGGCGCAGGGAGTAACCCAATTAACTCGCGATATTTCCAGTTTGACAACATCCTTAAAAGGAGAATTAAGAAACATATCTGTTGTTACTAATTCGGTAAGCCGGAATGCGGATAAAGTTGGTGCAACTGCGGACAATCTTAATCGAACTGTTGGTAAATTTTCCGGAACAGCCGATCGAATTAATAACGCCGTTACTCAAACTGCAAATAGAGTTGGTGTAGTAACTGACAAATTCGGTCGCACTGCCGACCAAGTTTCGGTTACAGTAAATAGATTAAATACAAATACCGATCGAGTACTTAATAATACCAATCAATCACTTAATAAAGTTGGTGTAGCAGCCGATCGTTTTCAGATTACCGCTAATCAAACAAGTGGCCTAGTGAGCAACTTAAATAATTTATTAACAACCAATAAAGCTTCCCTCGTCAATACTTTAAATAATCTCAGTCAAGCTAGCGAACAATTGCGAATAACAGTCGCTAATTTATCCCCGGCAATTAATCGAGTCACCCAAGGACAATTGATTCAAAATTTAGAAACTCTTTCCGCCAACGCTGCACAAGCATCAGCTAATATACGCAACCTTTCTAATTCTCTTAACGATCCAACCAATTTGGTAACGTTGCAACAAACTTTAGATTCTGCTAGAGTGACTTTTCAAAACGCTCAGAAAATTACATCAGACTTGGATGATTTGACAGGCGATCCATCTTTCCGCAATAATTTAAGAAATCTCGTTAATGGATTAAGTGGTTTGGTATCTTCGACTGAACAATTACAGCAGCAAGTTGAAGTAGCTCAGTTTTTGGCTCCGATGGCAGAAGCGACTAAAATGCAGTTTCCGGAAATGGTAAATATGGATCATGCTCCTGTGATTCATCCATCTATACCAAAGAGAACTTCTATCGCTGAAAATAAGACTAAAAAACTTCATAATCAGCGCTGAAATTGCCAAAATAAGCCTTGCTTAAACTGAGGGTAAATTAGAAAAAATTTGGTAACTTTGGCTTTACCAAATTTTTCCTATTAGCTAGTAACTAAGCCCAATCTTCCGAGTCAGCGTTGCGAGTTTTGTAAACTATCCCCTTGGTATGAATTTCGCGGGTAGCTTGATACAATGTTTCTTCATCTATCTTCCACCTATTGAGAGTTTTCTCTAAATCTGTTTTGATATCGTTTGCGCCAGGGAAGTCACGATAGCGAATTAAAAGCCGTGCTGCTTCGACTAAGTTATAGTCATTTTGCTCTCCTGTTAAAAGAGTATCGACAACTTTGCGATCGCTATTATATTGAGGATGCTGTTGTTCTTTAGTCATTGTCGTTGGTCATTTGTCATTTGTCATCGGTCATCAGTCATTTGCTGCATTAGCTTTTTTAGCTAAAAGTTCCTCAAATACTGCATACATATCCTCAGCAAACTTTTTGGGATTCCATAAAGGCGATAGAGTTTCTGGCTGTTTGGATTGTTCTAATTGCGATCGGATTGACAACCTTAGATCGGTATTTTTACCTAATTCTATTCCCCAGTTGGTGTATTCTTCCCAACTGTTCGCAATTCCGGCTTGAATGGAGAGAGTTTGCAAGAAAGAATATCCCATTCTGGAAAGATATTGTTCTCCACATCTGGTTACTACTGGTAAGTTAAACCACAATGCTTCTAAATTGTGAGTTCCGCCATTATAAGGATAGGAATCGAGTAAAACATCAGCAATTTTGTAAGTTGTTCTATGATCTTCTTCTGTATTAACTAATGACATAAATTTTATGCGATGAAAACCAACACCAATAGCTTCACATTCTTGTCGATAAGTAGCTTTAATTACTTCTGGATCGCCAGTATGAGCTTTATGAATTAATACGCTATCAGGAACTTCTTTGAGAATTTTTACCTGAGCTTTGATTAATTCGGGATTTAATTTGTATGCTGGTGCAACGCATAAATAAGTAACTTGATCTTCAGCTATTCGCAAGGCTTTTCTAGCAGATGTTCTTTCTACTGGTTTACATTCAAATCCCGATACGGCAACAAATGAATTTGGCATCCGAATTAGCTGTTCTCGGTTGTATTCTTCTCTACCAGTAGGATGAGTATGCCAGTCAGATAAGAAGTAATTTTGCTCATTTGTATAAGGCGCTTCAAATCCTAACCATGTCAGACATACTGGTGCTGGTTTTCGATGGATAATTTCCACTTGCACTGGTACGGTAATCGAATCCAAATCTATCAAAATATCCAAATCATCTTTTGATATTTCATCAATGATTTCTTTGGCATTTGCCGTACCGTTGGGTAGTTTTTGGGGCTTATATAATTTTTCTGCTACTGCTTCAAACAACTTAGTTCTATCATCCGGTTTCCGTTCGCCTGTTACGTACAGGAAAATATTGGGAGTTAATTTTGATAATTCTCGAATGATGTCATAACTGCACCAACCAACGGAATGTCTCAAAAAGAAACTAGATAAAAAGCCGATGCGTAATTTTTTATTAGGACGGCTTTTCAGTTTAATGTTATAGTTTTGATTTTCATTATTATTTAAGATTTTTTCAACATATTCTTTGCCAACTACTTTGGCCAGTTTACTATTGGCAGCTAGCTCGTCACGCAAGTAGTTAATATTGAATAATACTTGAGTATAAATGAGCGCTATTTCTTCTGCGGCTAATTCAGATAATCTTTGATAAATTTTTTGCTCTATTGCCAAAAAATTTTCTTTGGCAATTTGAGTTAATCCCGATTTAACATAGATACTCATATAAGTGATAGCGGCGATTAGTTGCCCTTTTTCTCCACAGTTGAGGAGATAGCGATCGGCTGCTTCTCTTAAAACTGCAAAATTAGAATTTTTAACGGGAGCAGTAATTAACTGACCCATACATAGATGAACAAGCAACAGGTTTGGTTTGACTTCAAGAGCTTTTTGCAGTTGATTTATTGCTTCTTGGAATTGCTCGACTTTAAAGTAATCTTGTTTCTGACCTTGCCGGACTAGTGCCATGCTAATATTGCAGTAAGCTTCCGCAAAGTCAGGTTGCAAATCTATCGCTTTTTGGAAATAAGTAATTGCTTCGGCAAACTTTTCTTGTTGTGCTAATATCGATCCTATATGAAAATAAGTTTCTGCTGATTTCGAGTTTAATTTTAGTGATTTTTGGTAATAAGCAAGGGCTTCGTGTAGTCGCTCTTGTTTAATTAGAGTATTGCCTATATATTTGTAAGCTTCTTCAGCATCAGGCTGTAATTCAATTGTTTTATGGAAATGAGGTATCGATTCTTCTATTTTATTTTGTCTTTGCAGTAATATACCTAAATTTAGATGTGCTAATGGGTAATCTGATTTTAATTGAATTGCTTTTTGATAATATTCGATCGCATTTTCTAATTCACCCTTTTCTGCCAAAGCAGTTCCCAGATCGTTGTAAGTTTCAGCGGCGATCGCATCTGGCTGTAATTCTAAAGCTTTCTGCCAGTAATTAATTGCTGAATCTATGTTTCCTTGTTGTTTTAACGCATTTCCCAATGCCTGATATACTAATGAATCGGGTTGAATTTCCAAGGATTTTTGGTAAATAGCGATCGCATCTTCTAATCGATTTTGCCGTTGCAGCAACGTACCTAAATTCAGGTAAGCCAAGGTGTAGTCGGGTTTTAAGGCAATTGCTTGTTGGTAACAACCTATCGAGGCATCGATATTGCCTGCTTGACCGAAATTTATAGCTAAATTTTGAAAAAATTGATAATTAAACTTTTCTGGGTCGGATTCCGATGCTTTTTGCCAACAAGAAATTCCCTCATCTGTTCTACCTAGCTGGATCAACAGATTTCCTAAGTTCCAATGGGCTGCTGCCATATCCGGTTTGAGTTCGATCGCATTTCGATAACAAGCGATCGCATCTTCCGATTGACCCAACTTAGAAATCATCGTACCCTTATTTACCAAAGCTTCTACAAACTCTGGATCGATTTCCAACGCCTTGTTATAAGCACGCAACGCTTCTTCGATCCTGCTCTGTGCTTGCAGGATATTCCCCAGCGTTTTGTAAGCGGGAGCAAAATTAGGTTGTAGCTTCAATGCGAGTTTGCAGGATGCAGTCGCTTCTGGGAATTTCCTTTCCTGGAAATAAACTTCCCCTAGCTGATGGTGTACCTCAACAAAGTCAGGCTGAATTTCCAGCGCCTTTTGGTAATTAGCGATCGCTTCGTTGAGTTTACCTTGACTTTTTAGCTGATTGGCAGTATTGCAGAAATTTTGTGCCGTTTGAGAATGAAGTTCCGATTGCATCCTTTTAGTTTGCCCTTAACGCGGTAAAGTTAACGCTGGAGTTAATTCTAGTCTGCGATCGGTATTCGCTCATTTGTGATTTGCGATCGATCGCTAGTTATTTTTAACCTACCACTTGAGAGATCACCAACCACTAACAAGGAGTTTACAGAATGACCGCCCAAATGGACGCCTCTAACTTGATGAAACAGCAAGTCGGTAAAGCCGCAGCCGATCGCGTAAAATCTGGTTCTATCGTAGGGCTGGGAACCGGATCTACTACAGCTTACGCGATTCAGTTTATCGGCGATCGCCTGAAATCCGGCGAATTAAAAGACATCGTAGGCGTCCCCACCTCGTTTCAAGCCGAAGTGTTAGCCAGACAGTACGGCATTCCCCTCACCACCCTAGATGTTATCGACCACATCGATATTGCCATTGATGGTGCCGACGAAGTTGACCCCCAACTCAACTTAATCAAAGGTGGCGGTGCCGCCCACACCCGCGAGAAAGTAGTCGATACCCTAGCAAACGAGTTTATTGTAGTGGTTGATAGCTCCAAACTGGTAGACAAACTCGGTTCGACTTTTCTGCTACCAGTAGAAGTGATACCGATGGCGTATGCGCCAGTAATGCGTGCAATTGAAAAACTGGGAGGAAAACCCCAACTGCGGATGGGCGTCAAAAAAGCTGGCCCAGTAGTCACCGACCAAGGCAACATGGTAATCGATGTCAAATTTGATACTATTGACAACCCAGCAGAATTAGAAAAAAAGCTGAACAATATTCCCGGCGTGTTAGAAAATGGTTTATTCGTAAACACGACAAATTTAGTGCTGGTAGGGGAAATTAAAGACGGACAGCCTTCGGTGCGAGAAATTACCAAAAACTAAGAATATTTGCCCAAAAAACAGATTTTTTGAACAATTTGTAGGTTGGGTGGGAGTACGAAACTCAACCTACAACTAAGATGGCTGGAAAATTGTTCTTCCTTATACTATGTCTCTGACAATCGATCGAAGCGGTACGAAATTCGATCGCATACGAGTAATTTAGTCGGCAAACCGAGTACAAGCCCATCGCTATTTGGGTTACGATCCGGATGCACATTCTGCGGGTAGTGCTGTGAACGTAGCGCAGGTGAATGCAGAACTAAGCGAATCGAACTTTACTTTCTTCAATTAATAACGCAAGTTGCATTCAAATAGCTAAAAGTGACCTCTCCCCTAACCCCTCTCCTAGTAGGAGAGGGGAAATTTTATTAAAAACTCGGACAGCCAAAAGTTCTAAATTGAGCACCCGTAGCAGGTCTATACTTTTTAATACATTCTGATTGCTGAATTCTGATATTGGCATAACGGTCTTGAGGACGTTCTTTTAATGCCCTCCGATAATTAATAATTGCCGTATCGTATTCACCATTAGAATAAGCTTCGTCAGCAATTCTGATATATCTACCATAGTTAGGGTTTCTTTGCTCTACGCTAGCCAATCTTTCGGCCAAAACTTCCGTAATTGCCGTATTAATATCAGGATCGTTCGGCCCATCTGGACTGGCATCGGCGGCTCGTTGATAATATGTTAAAGCTGTATCGTATTGACCGCTTTTTCTGGCATTTTCCGCCATTCGCAACCAGCGCTGGTAATCGGTTTGGGAAAATGACGGATTTGCGGTACTGAAAATTAGTAAAAAAGAAAACAGTAAGGTGATTGTTTTGAAGGGATTTTTTAACATAATTATTGCAGGGGTTTTTGAGTCGGTATGCCAACTGGACGAGGAAATTTGGCTGGTGTAGACGCTATTTTTTTGATGTACAAACAATGCCGAATGCTGTTAGTAATCGGGGTAGTAAATTTTTCTACCGATTCTATTATGCCGCCTAGTTGGGTAACGGGCGATCGCAAAGCGGTGGTTTCATCCTCCGTCCACTGTCCCCGATAAAGAATCGCTAAACCGCCGATTTTCAGCAATGGTAGGGCATACTCGGCACATTCCGAGGCAGTACCGACAGCCCTGATTAAAGCTAGGTCGTAAGATTCTCGGTGTTGGGACTGTTGGCCGATTTTTTCCGCGCGATCGCATAACGCCGTCACGTTTTTGATGTCCAAATTCTCGACTAAGGTTTCCAAAAAAGCAATTTTTTTGCGAGTAGAATCTAACAAAGTCACTTGCCAATTTGGTTGGATAATACCGATCGGTATGCCGGGAAAACCCGCCCCAGTTCCAATATCGATAACTCGGCAATTACGGATTCCCATTCCCGATTCCCCATTCCCGATTCCCCATTTTTTTAATGCCACCAGAGAATCCCACAGATGTTTTTCCCAAAACTCCATAGGATCGGTGATGCGAGTTAAATTTAATTGTTGATTTCCCTGACAAATTAACTCGTACAAACGCTGAAATAGAATTTGCTGTGCGGGATTAGGTTGCCAACTGAGAGTTTTCTGCCAAGTTTCACCCATTTCCGGCAGCCAAGTACGATCGCTATTTTCCAACATATTAACTAAAACACTGTTTTAACTTTTGATTTCCAATTCCTGCCTTTTTCCTTCTGCCAAGGTAGCCGGATCGACTGAGTTTAATTCACCGCGATCGAGAGTCCAGCACTTGTCTGCAATACTCAGTAAATCACGAGCATCGTGAGTTACCACAAATAAACTCCAGTGATTTTTTAATTTTGCTAATAAATTGACCAACTGACGCCGCATCGACCAATCTAAGCCAGCCGTCGGTTCATCTAATAACAATAAATGCGGTTGCCGAATTAACTGTACCGCTAAAGCAAGGCGTCGCTGTTGACCGCCACTTAAAGAATTGGGAGAAGTGTTTAATTGTAAATGATTTAAACCTACTTCCGTTAAAGCTTCTCTGACTCTTTGCGAACCTAATTCTGGATGCCCCAAGCGCAATTCTTCTAATATAGTGCTGCCACAAAAATGGCGTTCGGGAAATTGAAATACTAATCCACCTAGCTGTTGTAAATGTTCGGGAGTGAGTTCTTGGTCTCGCCACAAGACGCTACCAGATGTATTTTCACTTAAACCAGCCAAAATCTCTAATAAAGTGCTTTTACCAGAACCGCTTGGCCCGATCACCAGCCCCATCTCTTGGGGTGCTAATTCCAGGTTGATGGATTTTAGGATCGGTGTCGGACAGGCTGGGGGATGATAACTTAAGTTTCGGAGATAGAGCATTCAATAAAAAAACGTACCATACTGTTTTTATTGTGCCAGACTTGCGAAGTTTGAAGGATGGAAGTCTGAAGGATGAAGTGTAAAAATTCAACTATATTTCCTTCTTTTCCCTTTCCCTTTCCCTTTCCCCTGCCCCCTGCCCCCCATCCACAATGGAACGGGTAAATCATCGCTGGCGTCAAAAGTAGCGGACTAGCCGATCGTTTGGCATCATTTTTGAAAGAGGACTCACACCCTTAAGCGATGATAAATTTATTTTCTGTTTCCAAACAAATTATGAGTGCCTTAGCGCCTCGTAGTGCGTGGGGCTTGGCTGGTGTTAGCGCGATCGCATTCAGCCTTTGGGCTCACCCCATCTTAGCTGGAGATCCCTTTCGCGCCAATAGCCCCAGACCGATCGGGGATGCTACGGAAGCGGCTTTTCAAGCTTTATTTAAAGAAGGAAACTATAAAGAAGCCGCCGAACGTTACTTGCCACAAGCAACTTCTCAAGAACCTAACGAGCCTTTAATTTATGCTATGAAGGCATCTTTAGCTTACACTGATTGGCAGGGAAACAAGGACAAAGAAGCATTAAATGCTTTAAAATCCTACACGAGCAAAACTTTAGAAACAGCCGAACGGTTGATCGCCACCGATCCTTTACGCGGTAACCTCTATGCTGCTGTGAGTCACGCTCTAGAAGCGGCTGCTATCGTGGGAGAAGATGGCACTATGAAAGGTGCGCCGAAAGCTTTGAGCAAATTGCAGGAAGTTTATGGAAAACTGGATGAAGCCGAAAAGATCGATCCCAACGATCCGGAATTAAATTTGCTCAAAGGATGGATGGATTTGTTAATTGCGGTTAATTTACCTTTTTCCAATCCCGAACAGGCGATCGAACGGTTAAAGAAAGCTTCCCCAGCTTATTTAGCTAACCGAGGAATGGCAGTAGGTTATCGCGATTTGAAACAATATGACAAAGCTCTACAATATGTGGATATCGCTTTGCAGGAAACTCCCGACAATCCAGAGTTACAATATTTGAAAGCGCAAATCTTGGTTGGACAAGATCGAAACCAACAAGCTAAGGAATATTTCCAAAAAGCTTTGGAAAAATCCGATCGACTACCCAAAGATTTAGTTGCCCAAATTGTCCGCGAACATTGCCGCAATCAAGTTAGCATCGACAGCAAAGAACGCAATTGCAGCGCGATGCGAAATCAGGTCAAACAAAGCGGCGGTGACTGGGGGCCAGTAGTAAGTCAATTGCCAACTTTAGATTAATCGGTCGTTTGGAATGCAGATACAGTTTCGCGAATATAATCAGTTCGATTTGTGGATTTGGATCGAATTTACCACGGTTCCTTCTCATGCAGAAAAACAATATTTGGAGGAAGTTTTTGATTCTTGGTTTTTCTTAGGGAAATTGGGGGGGTTTAATGCGGAAAATCTGCAAGTGCAGGATACTGGTTTGGAACTCAGCTATATGGATTACGACCAAGATGTAGCTGACAATAGTTTGATGGCGCTGATGCACAATATGGGGGAGTTTGAATATCTGGGCAAATGGGCGCGTTGCTGGTTCGATCTGGGAACCGCTGATGCGATCGCGATCGATATTCTGATTAATTCTCTCAAACAGTTAAGCAAAGAATACGTCACGATCGAACGCATCTTTATCGGTGGTGAAAATGAGGATTGGCCGATTAAAGAAAGACGAGAAGCTTCCATTTACGATAATTAAATTATTGTTGTAGAGACGTTTTAGGAAACGTCTCTACAATTAGGAAATAAAGGACTCTCATTTGTGGCTGGTGTTTAATTTTCTTTTAGCTTCTCGATCGGCAAACATCTTCAACTCAACCGCGTCGTGACTGCAAAAAACACGCACCCCCTTAGTACGATCGCACGATAAAGCTCGTAGCCGCCCTTGATTGAACAACCGAGCCTTGCGGTCTACCTCCATCATCCATTGATAAGCACGCATACCGGGCGTACAGCGAGGTTCCGAGTCCATTTCCTGCCGATAAAAGTTGACAAACTAAGTGAGCTTTTAAACCGCGACTGAAACCATCAAACAGCGCACCGCCAATCGGACACATACAGCCGCAATTGAGATGATGAATTCGCATAAATCCTCGATTACACCAAAATTACTTGCGACCAGAACCCGGTTCGGTTAGCTGGCGGTGCTGTTCGGCGTTGACGATATCCGGTAACACCTTGCTGACATTGCCCTGAACCTTGGTTTTGATGGAACCTGCAATTACGGCATCTTTACCTGCCATCAATGCCTCAAAACCCTGTTTAGCCACTAATGCCGGGTCATCCTTTTCGCCTGCACCTGCCTTGGTGTCATCCATCCCCGCACGGTGGAAAAAGTTGGTATCGGTTGGCCCGGGCATCAGTGAAGTAACGGTTACACCTGTATCTTTTAACTCGTTACGTAGTCCCTCGGAAAAGGAGTGTATAAAAGATTTGGAGGCTGCGTAGACTGCCTCGAATGGCCCAGGCATAAGGGCAGCAATGGATGAGGTGAAGAGAATGCGACCTTGACGCCGTTCAACCATATCTTTGACTACCCGTTTGGCAAGATGCACGGAGGATACAACGTTTAGGTTAATTAGATTTAACTCGTCTTGGAGGTCTGTTTCGCGGGCAAAGTCACCCCCAACGCCAACACCTGCATTAATCGCGATCGCATCTACCGATCTGCCTGTAGCTTTAATCTGTTTGTAGAGCGTTTCGACTCCATCATAATTGGCTAAATCTGCTTCTACTGTCTCAACTTTAGCACCCAGTCTCTCAAAAGCTTGCGCTGCTTCATTAATAGTAGATCCGGTAGCTGTAATTAGCAGGTCGAAACCGTTTTGGGCAAACTGTTTGGCAAGTTCGTAGCCGATGCCGTTCGAGGCACCTGTCACAACAGCTAGAGGGCGGGTCAATGAGTTGTTCATAACTATCCTTTAATTGCGATCGCTCTACAGTTCGGCAAGTCTTTTTCTTGCTACTTTTGAATTTGCGTAAACTTTCAATTTTTACGATCTTAAGAAGATAGTTATAAGCAAAACGTCTTTCTCTAGACGTATGGCTAGTGAGGTATTTTACTTTGATAGCACACAGTAGATTGCACAGAAACGAGCAACATTAACATGGAAAGTTTATATAGCAATCCTAAATGAATTGCGAACAACTAGACCCCTCCCAACCCTCCCCTTGGTAAGGGGAGGGCTAGGCCCGCATTTCTCACAAAGAAAGCGATCGCAGTCTCTAAAAGCCTTGTATAGTAAGCATTTGAACCTGTTGAACCGAGACTAGAAAAAACAACACACTGTTCAAAACCTTATTCTGTCTAGCTTTAGCGAAATAAGGGGTTCCACCTCTAACAACTATTTTGTGAGAAATGCGGGTAGGGTGGGGTTCATTACTCAAATAGGATGGCTATATTTTTCGTGAAGAAACCCGGTTTCTCAGGTCTTGTTGATAATGGTGCAAGATGTTAGTCTACAAGGTTTATAGGCGACGCACCTTTAATTTTTTGAGAGGTCTAATGTATGATATTGCATAGCTCGTTAATCAAAATAAAATTTATTAATTAAATAATTTTGTTAGTTCAAAGTAATCGACTATTCAAACTTAAATATATCACAATAATGTTGATGATTTCAAAATTGCTCTGTTTTTAGTATACTGGAATTTAAAGTAACTATGCTATCAGCGCGGTTAGCCTAAAGTTAGATTAATTATATATGCACAAAAAATCCAAAATAAGGGTACTTGCCTTGGGAATGATTTTAAATAAAAATCGGATATTTGTTTCCCAAGGCTATGATTCCCATAAGCAAGAAAGTTTTTATCGGGCTTTGGGGGGCGGAGTGAAGTTTGGGGAATCTAGCTACCAAGCTTTGCAGCGAGAATTCCAAGAAGAACTTCAGGCCGAATTAACTAATATAAAGTATCTAGGTTGCTTGGAAAGTATTTTTACCTGCAATGGCAAGGCGGGACATGAAATTTTGCAAATTTACCAAGCTGATTTCTTAGACCCCAAATTTTATCAATTAGAACAGGTTGTTTTTTACGAAAAAAACCGTCAAGAAACGGCTGTTTGGATAGAACTGGAGCGCTTCCAATCGGGGGAATTAAAGCTAGTGCCGGAAGGGTTTTTAGATTTAGTAAAATAGAATTGTTTTGATTATAATAAGCTAATGTGTATCCTAATTGCACATTTTCATAGGTTGCTGAAAATTTTTATAATCCCTTTTCTATTCTCCCGCTATCTGCATCCTTCTGCTGTTTTAACTAGCAATTTAAATGCTAATTACAATAAAGGGTCGAGGGGCTGGCAAAAATCCGTTACGCCTTGCCGCACGACATACATAATTACGGGAGTTGCCAATAAAGCAGGGCATATACTGGTAGCAGCCAAATACGCAACTACTTCTGAGTATTTTCCTCTTAGCAAATCATCTCGGAATTCCCGGCGGCAAATTACGGCGCGACATTTGCGGGCTAACACGCCCAACCAATCGGCATTGGCGATTTCTGGCTGTAGTCCGGCGCGAATTGCCAGGGTCATCGCTGCATCTTCCAAGTCTCCCTCGCAGTCCTCGATGGTTTGCAAAGCTTCTAAAGCTTTGGGATAATCAGCTAGTTGATTGCGAAATTCGGCAATTTCTGCGGGATTTACTTGAGTCATTCGATTTGAGATTTGAGATTTGAGATTGAAGTATTGACCCCACAGATAAATCTGGTAAGTCTGGGAGTTTTGACTGAGGGAAAGCCATCTACTATTGTGCCAAGATTTTGCGAAAGTTTACAGGTTGGCGATCGCACTTTAAAAAGCCAAAAAAATCCGATCGGTATGCTATAAGCTATACTCAGCAAGGTATTTTCAGCTTTGTCCGATCGCAACCGCCAAGACGATGAGGACATTCTTCATTCCACCAAATCCTTAACTGTCGCCCCTTCTTTCCCTAGCCCCCAGTCCTTAGCCATAATTGCGAAACCAAAAATGTTCAACCAAGTCAAACGACTACTAGGAATAGAATCCAATCAAACTCCTTCTAAAAGTACTCTTTCCATCGACTGGGTACTTCCCGATAAGCTAGGCGTGGGAAGATTACCCAAACCAGGCGAAGGCGAGATATTGGCAAAAGGGAATATTAAAACGGTACTTTCTTTGTGCGCGGAAACAGAAGGTATTTTACCTGAAGATATCACCAACACTTTTCAATGTTTCCGGGTAGTTTTACCCGATCGATTTTACGATACCGTGATGAAAGCGCAAGAACTAGGGGAAGCAGTGGCGATCGTGCGAGAAAATTTAATCAAGAATCAGCCAGTATACGTTCATTGTCTGGCCGGAATCGAGCGATCGCCTACTGTTTGTATTGCTTATCTGTGTCGTTACGAAAATATGGAACTCTGGGAAGCTGCCAATTGGGTTAAACAAGTTCATCCTAACTCTTTGCCCAGTACTTCTGGCTTACGTGCCATTCGGGAATACCTAAGTCAGAATTAAAGAAAGAAAAATTAAAATCTAGATGGAATTTTTGAGTTTAAATTCCTTTACTAAATTAGCATAAAACGAATGGTTAGCAGTGGATATTAAACTGAATTTTCCCCTGCTTGCGATGATGTTGAAAAAAATTTATTTAACCAGAAACTATATTAGATTCTCCTGGCATTTCCGTTGGTAAATTTGCGCTGACAAATTTACCAACTACCTGCCGCAGTTGATTGGCATCAAATGGTTTAGTTAAATATTCCGTAGCACCTGCCAAACGTCCTTGCACTTTATCAAATAGTTTATCTCTTGCCGTCAGCATGACGATCGGCAATTCTCTAAATTGAGGTAAATTCCGCACGGTGCGACAAAATTCTAAGCCATCGATACCGGGCATGGAAACATCTAGTAACAGCACGGCAATTTTTTCGTGGTAAATAACTGCTAAGGCATCTACTGCATTACCTGCTACTAGCACCCGATACTCTCCTGACAAAGCACGTTTGACCATTTCTTGCGTAACTACGCTGTCATCTACTGCCAGAATAGTCGTGATATTACTTCCACTTGAAGGCATATTTTCTGCTCCCATTTTTTAGCGATCTGACTAGGGCAACTTTAACTGGTTTGCTAAAGGGCGGGTGATTCTGTATTTAGCAAGTATTCAATGTCAGACTGAGTAAAAATTCTTCGGGCTGACATTACTTAACGACTATAGCAATCCTAAATGAATTGCGAACAACTAGACCCCTCCCAACCCTCCCCTTACCAAGGGGAGGGCTAGGGTGGGGTTCATTACTCAAATAGGATGGCTATAATACAAATCTACCTGAATGTTATAGCAATTTTTTTTCTGTTAACTCCACATTTTCAGAGTTCCCTGTTTTTGACCTTACTTACTGTCCCTTAATATATTTTCACTCATTAGAGAGGGGAATGGTTGAGAAGTTAATATAGTGCAATTTTTGATTGGCAGAAGTTAAGTACTAACCTATCATCTAAATCAGCAACCAGTATCTCTATTCCTATTCGGATTAACCTTAGCAATTATTTAAAATTTTTTAATTAAATTTTATTAAGTGCGTTGAATAAAAATAACTTATAGTTGTAATATTCAGTTAAACAAGTTAAAATTAATACCAAAACAAACGTCAGCGATCGCTTGCTTAGGCAAGAAGCGTCCGATCTATAGTCAGTTCGATCGAGTAGAAATTATTTTTACTTGTAGGACGCTAAATCAGTCGCTCAAAGCGAAAGCTAGGAACTCAGACCGGGGTGCTGTAGGTAATGTGGCGAAAAGTCTTGGGTTGGGAATAAAATAAATCAATCGGTATCTACAAAAAGTAGTATCAATAAATACGACATAAGGCTAATGGCTTACGTAAAAAATTTAGATAAATTTAAGTTTTTATTTGACCAAGCCAAGCTCTGTTCCCTGCTGAGGCAGATTCTCCGAAACAAAAGGCATCATATAAAATGACAGCATCATTACCGGGTCAGACAGCTTATCAGCTTAATGACCCACGTCAGTGCCAAATGGTTAATAGAGTTTCCCAAGAAGATTTAGACGAGCTAACTCGCTTAGCAGCCTATAGTTGCCAAACTAAAATAGCTTTATTGCATTTGATCGATTCTCAAGGGCAGAAGGTAAAGTCAAAGATCGGTTTAGGAATACAGGAAGCATATCAGTGCCAAATTTTTTACAATCAAACGCTGAGGGAATCGGATCTATCGATCGTGCCGGATACTTTAGCAGATGAAAGGTTTGCCAGCAGTCCGATCGTGCTGTGCGAGCCAAAAATCAGGTTTTATGCAGGGATACCTTTGGTGACGAACGAGGGATTAACTCTGGGTACGCTAAGTGTAATGGATTACGTACCGCGAGATTTAACTTGGGAACAAAAGCAAGTTCTGAAAACCCTAAGTCGTCTAGTAGTTACTCAAAAATTAGTTCTGGGGACGAGCCACCAAAGGGCTAAAGTAATCAACATGAAGGAGATGCTGCCAGAAATCCCGTCAGACATTGTAGAAATTTTTGAAAGCATCACGGATGCTTTTTTTGCTTTGGATCGAGATTGGCGGTTTACTTATTTAAATTCGCGAGCAGAGCAAGTATTACTGAGAACAAAGAAAGAATTAATAGGTAAGTCTATATGGAATGAGTTTCCCGAGGCAGTGGGTTCGGTTTTTGAAACAGAATGTCAGAGGGCAGTTGCAAAGCGAGTAACGGTTCATTTTGAAGAATTTTATCGGCCCCTGGGGATTTGGTTAGAAGTGCGAGCTTATCCTTATAAAGGTGGATTGTCAGTTTATTTTCGGGACGTGACTGCCCGGAAGCAATCCGAGGCGATGCTGATGGAGCGCGCGCGCTTGTCAGCGTTCAGCGCTGAAGTAGGAATTGCCTTGGGGCACGGAGGAGCGATCGGCGAAATTCTCAACCGTTGTACTCAAATTATGGTAGAGCATCTTGATGTTACCAATGCTTGTATCTGGACGGTCAACCAAGAATCCCAAAAGCTCGAACTTCAGGCGCTAGCGTTTGCGAAAGATAGCTTTGCAGAAAATAAATGGAATAGTTTGTACGAGATCGATCGAACAAATTCGATCGCGACAGCGTGCGATTTCGTTCGTCCGGATAGCAGTATTGTTGACTTCGTAGTAGGCGCCAGACAGCCTTACCTGGCTAATCTCTTGGGAAATGAAGATCGCGATCGCATCAAAAAATGGTTGCAACGGGTAGGACTGCCCGCCCATAGTAATATCAAGGCTTTTGCCGTCTATCCCTTAATTGTAGAAGAACGCTTGGTTGGAACCCTAGCACTGTTGGGCTGCGAATCCTTCAGTCCAGAAGCCCACGATATGTTAGAGTGGGTAGCCAACGCGATCGCCGTCGCCATCGATCGCACTTGGGCGCGATCGGAGTTGTTATCCCGTCGGGAAAGTTTATTATTTCGGTTAGCCAGTCAAATCCGTAACTCATTAGATTTAGACACGATTTTAGATACCGCCGTTCATGAAATACGCAGTTTATTGCAGATCGATCGATGTCATTTTCTCTGGTGTTGGCCCGATGTGGAACATCCCAGCTTAACCGTTACCCACGAAGCCTGCAATAAAAACCTACCCAGTTTATTAGCAGACTACCCCACCGAAAAAGTCACCTCATTAGTCCAAAAAATTCAACATTTAGAAACCATTCGCATCGATAACATCGCTTACTGTGAAAATTTAGACGGACAGGAAAAAGAACTCCTCAGCAGTTTGGGTGTAGTTTCCCAACTGCTGATTCCCCTAGAAACCCATTCCGGTCAACTAGGCGCGGTTGTTTGCAGCCATTGTAGCGGTTCTCGACCTTGGAGCGATAGCGAAGTCGAACTACTCAAAGCCGTAGTAGATCAGTTAGCAATTGCGATCGACCAAGCAGAATTATTCGCTCAAACTCGCGCCACCGCCTTTGCCGCTCAAACACAAGCACAACAACTAGAAGGCGCTTTACAACATTTAAAACAAACAGAAGCTCAACTAGTACAAAACGAAAAAATGTCTAGCTTGGGTCAGATGGTAGCGGGAATTGCTCACGAAATCAATAATCCCATTAACTTTATTTACGGCAACGTAGCCCATGCAGCCAACTACATCGAAGACTTACTAGAATTACTAAACCTTTATCAAAAACACTATCCCCAACCAGTTAAAGAAATCCAGCAACAAGCAGAAGAAATTGACTTATCATTTTTAATCGATGACCTACCCAAACTATTAAATTCCATGCAAGCAGGTACAGAACGAATTCGTCAAATCGTTCTCTCCTTGCGAAACTTTTCCCGCTTAGATGAAGCAGAAAAGAAACCCGTCGATATCCATGAAGGCATTGATAGCACCTTACTAATTTTACAAAATCGCTTAAAAGCTGGAGTAAACAAACCGGAAATTCAAATTATTAAAGAGTATGGAAACTTGCCTTTAGTTGAGTGCTACGCCGGACAACTCAACCAGGTATTTATGAATATTATCAGTAATGCCATTGATGCCCTAGAAAATCAACCAGAACCGAAAATAATTACCATTCAAACTTCTATAGGGATGAGAGAAGGGGGACTGGTCAATCGGGTAGAAGATATGGATGGGAAAGTAATGTCTGCTACTTCCGCTTTGCCACCTGTCAGAGTTAGTCCTTGTATAGTCATCAAAATTCGAGATAATGGGCAGGGAATGACCGAAGAAGTCAGAAAACGCTTGTTCGATCCGTTTTTCACCACTAAACCAGTCGGTAAAGGCACTGGATTGGGCTTATCGATCAGTTATCAAATCGTGACTGAAAAACACGGCGGTCAGTTAAGATGTTTTTCCTCTCCCGGACAAGGGGCTGAGTTCTTCATTGAAATTCCGATTTCTAGTTATTAGGGACAAGGGAAGGGGAAAAGGGAAGGGACTGGCAAATAAAGGCTAGCAGAGGCAGGATGAAAGGACGCCCCTAACTCTCCTGATGCGGGGAAAATAGCTTATTTCATCCTTTATCCTTCCTGGAGTTTAGACTATCGCACCTGCGGTGCGATGTCTAAACGGAGAATCCCAAACGAAATAGCTCAGTAGCTAACTGAGTCAAAAAAACTTGATTAAATTAGGAATTACGAACCAATAAAATTAAGTTTTTGTTTTTTTGCTACTGGGAGAAAAGCCTTTTTTAACTATCGGATAACGAGTGCGAGGCAACCTTTGTTGTCCAGGTTCCCAACCAGGAGACTTTCCCCGGAGTTTGGGAGAAGCAGCAGGTGTACCAATCGCCGCTAAAACTCCTGGCATGGCTTGGGCG